>CALGZO010000229.1 GCA_937934465.1 uncultured Fimbriimonadales bacterium
CAGCCCAGCCCGTTCACACCTGCACTCAGGGTTGCCATGAGCATGCCTGCGCCCATGCCCAGCGCCAGACAGGCTATCAGGGCGCGGAACAGTATCGGCGCGAAGCCGACATCGCGCTTCACAAGCACGCCTGCTAAAAGCGCTGCAGGAATCGCCGCACCGAACCCCGCCCCACCGCCAAACCAGAACACCCACCAATACTGTCCGTCGCGTATTGCCTCAGGATTGCTGTAGACCATCACCCCGTTGAGTATTTGTGGGGTAGCGAGTGCGCCTGTCAGCAGCGTCAGGACAACACTCAGCAGCACAACCGCCCCGCGCGGATAGCCCACATCGTTCATGGCATGATGATACCTTAACTGCTTATCAGACATCGTTCAACGAATGGTGCACGGACTTCGGCTCTACCTTTAAGCCTTCCACTTGTCCTGCTGCCATAAGAAGGCGCTTGTCAAAGCAGACAAAATACACGGGACGACTTTGCGCTAACAGATGGCGGACAAGCTCCTCTAAGCAAACCAGAATCAGCGCGTCGTTTGCGCCTATTGAATGAGTTTGCATATACTTTACCACACGCGCATCCACCTGGAAAAGGTGGAGCGAGTTAGGCATATCAGGGATGTAGTTTCCTATCGGTTTGCACAAGGATAGATCGCTATTCAGCTCGCTTTCCAGCACATCAAGGGGCAAGCGCAATCTAAGTGCGTTTGATGCAGAGCGATTTCTTATGGTATTGTGAACTCGAACAAAGCGCATACATATCTCATAGTACACGATAGGTAGCCAGCATACCTCTATCCCGCCGCGTTTTGCTCTCTCGAAAAGTTCGTCGATGTATTCGCAGCTGGGTTCTTCTATGTACCTTTTGAGCCAAGCGCTCGTATCTAATACATACACAGGTATCAACTTTTATTTGGCTCCTCCTTGAAAGGGACAGGTCGGTTTCGCTCGCGCTCTTCTATCAGCGATTCGTCAGACAGTGCCTGCAAAGCGTCGCCGAGCGTCGCACGCCAAAAGCGGCGCAAACTTTGGGGGTTATGGGGCGCCCCTGTCTCCCGTATCCAGCCCAACCTTTTGAGGCAGTTATCCATCCGCCAAGGAAAGTCGCGATAGAGTGCAAAAAACATTTCCCTCACATCCTCAGGTGCGTCGGCAAGATATTCTGGCTCCTCAGGACGATACTCAACAGCAAGCTTGTGGAGTAATAGCGCTCCGTACACAAAAGAAGCCACATCCGCTTTCGCGATGCGCCTTACACGGGTATCATTGGGCGGCGGCGGTAGCGATAGATAAAGTTCCTCGTCGGCGATCAAGTCTCCGTGTACAATTTTACTGCGCAAATCGTAGAAATCCCACATCCAAAATCCTGCTTCAGTACGGTCGATGGACTTCCCCTTCGCATTTTTGCGCGATGTTTTTATTACCGAATTGCCCCAACGGTCTCTTATCCAACAATCGACCGCGCTTGCCAAAGTCTGCCGGGTCTGGTTGGGCGATTCGGGCGGGAACAGGGTTTCCAACGCGGTAGCGATAGACACAACTTGAACTTCAGCGGGGGTGTCTTTCCGATGCGCTAAGCGAAACCATTCCAGGCTACGCGAAACGCGTCGACGCTCCTGCGCATCGAAGTCTTCACGAAACACCTTTTGAAGTGCTTGTAGAAGAGGAAGATTCAGCTGAATCTTGACATGGATGTTTGCATATGTGTGGGCGTTCAGAGGCATGCAGAATCGCAGCTTCTCCAGCGATTCGATTTGCCATAGTCCGTGAAAAAGAAGCGTAACCATTGGCTGGTCGGCTTGGAGAACATCTTCCGTGAAGGCCTGCCCCATTAGTGCGAACATCTCAGAGTTGGGCGGCGGTACACTCGACCATCCTTTGCCGATTGTATCGCGTAAATAGTCCCACACAGCGCAGAACAGTAGTAGATTGACTGCATCCTCTACCGCCTCCCGCTCGCGGTTCTCAGTCGGCTGGAGGTAGCCGCGCTGTTCAGGATGATAGTGGCAGAGGGTAATCGTCTCGACAGGCATATCGTACATATCGCGATAGCGTTGGAAGTAGCGGTGCAGGAACGAGGCGACCTTCGGTTCCGCTTGAAAAGCGCTGAGAGGTTGGAGCAGCACATGCCCCACACGCAGCTCGCCGCCCAGCGAATCCCAGTCGAATGGCGTCCAAGGCAAAAACAGTATCTCGTACTGCTTGGACATAGCGCACCGATTGTACCCTAAAAAGCCCTCATAACGGGTACACTACAGTCAAATGTCGCGCACGGCATATAACCAACCGACCGCGTCGCCTGTGAGACGCCCCTCACGCGCGCGAAGGGTACTCTGGGCGTTCTTTTGGGTGATGTTCTGGCTGAGCGGGCTGCTGCTGGGCAGCGCGCTGGGCTATCTGCACTTCGCCAGCGAGGGCACAGTCAGTCGCGCCGTCGTCGCCTACATCAAAGGCGAAACCAAGCCCGAAAACGCCTTCCCCGACAAACGCAAACTCACGCTCCTGATTGTGGGCGCGGACGAGAACCGCGACCACCGCAAGCGCGTGGTGAACACGATGGCGCGCACCGACACGATAATCGTGGCGCAGGTCGACTTCGTGAACCAGCGCATCCACGCGCTCTCCATCCCCCGCGATACGCTGGTGCGCATCCCCCGACACGGCTGGGGCAAAATCAACGCTGCCCACGCCCTCGGCGGACCGCAACTGCTCGTCGAAACCGTCAGCACTCTACTGGGCAACCTGCAGATTGATGAGCTGGTGATTGTCAGCTACAAAGCCTTCGAAGAAGCTGTCGACGCGCTGGGCGGCGTGACCATCGAGGTCGAGAAGCGCATGCGCTACCACGACAACTGGGGCGACCTGCATGTGGACTTGGAACCGGGCGTGCAACACCTCAACGGCAAGCAGGCGTTGGGTTATGTGCGGTTCCGCCACACAGACAGCGACTTCCACCGCATCGAGCGGCAGCAGAAGTTTATGCGCGCCGTCAAGGAACGGCTGAAAGACCCCAGCGCGTGGATGCGCGCCCCGCAGGTGTTAGCGGCAGCATTGCGCCACACGCGCACCACGATGGACTTTGAGCAGCTGCTCGCCCTCGCGCTGTTCGCACGCCAACTCAGCGACGAGCAAATCCGCACCGAGACGCTCCCCGTGCGCGACGGCAGCGGCACAAGCCTGATTGTCAAGCGCGAGGAAGCGACACGGCTCATCCGCGAACTCGGCTTCTGGGACCAATGAACCGCTACGGACTGACCCAACTGGAGAAACTCGCAATCGCCGTCGCCGTGCTGGCAGTGCTGGCGATTCTTGTGCCGCTCTATCGCCAACTGGTCGATATCAAGCGCACCGCCGACTGCCTGTCGAACCTCAAAGACATCGCAACCGCAATTAATCTGTATCAGCTGGACTACACGAACACCTTGCCGCTGGCGTACTATGCGAACCCCGACGGCTCGCCGCAGACCGACACGGCAGGGCGACCGCTGAGTTGGGTGCTGTGCATCAGCAGTTATATGAAACGCGACCTGCAACGCGCGCTCAAGTGCCCCGCCGATCCCACAGGCGGCAGCACAGTGATTACCCATCCGCGCGACAGTAGTAAGACCTTGCGCCTCTCTTACGGCTTCTACGCGCCACTGTCTGCCGTGCGACTGGAGGATTTGCCCAATCCGGGGCTGAGCGTGCTGATAGCCGACAGCCTTGCTGGGGGACAGCTTGGCTCGCTGAACCCGAACCCGCTGGTGGGGGGCAACGACGGTTTCGCGCTGACCTTCGACGACGCCCCGTTCAAGCCCACTGCCGACTCGAAGTATGTGGCGCGCCTTGCGGTATGGCGACGCCGCGAGCAGAACGACTGGCAACCTGAGAACCTACGCAGCTTTCACGGCAAGGGCGTGAATGTGTTGCACGCGGACGGGCATGTCAGCACGCGCGCGCCGAGTATTCTAATCTTGCAACGCGACGCGCAGGGCAAGTTGGAGCCGCCCTGGACGCTGCCCGAACCGCGCAAAGAGAGCGAGCAGATAGCCTATGACCGAACAAATCGTGCTGGGCGATAGCCATCCGCTGCTAATCCGCGAGGCGCAGGTGCGCGAACGGCTCTCGATGCCTGCGGCGATTGAGGCGCTGGAGTCGGCGTTCCGCGACTGGGCGCACGGCAGGGCGACCAACCAGCCGCGTCAGCGCGTGCATACCCCGCAGGGCACGCTCCACCTGATGGGCGCCGCGTGGATGAGCAAGGGCTACATCGGCTACAAAGCCTACTTCTCGTTCCCCACAGGCGTGCGCTTTCACATAGTGTTGGCGTCGGCGCACACGGGCGAGTTGCTCGCCCTCTTGGAAGCGGATTGGCTGGGGCGCATCCGCACGGGCGCCGCGTCGGGACTGGCGACCAAGTATCTCGCGCGCGAAGACGCCGCTACTGTCGCGATTCTGGGCGCAGGCGACCAAGCCGAGACGCAGTTGCAAGCAGTGTGCGCGGTGCGCCCAATTCAGCAGGCGTTCGTGTTCAGTCGCACGCCCGAAAAGCGCGAATCGTTCGCGCAGCGCATGCAAGCGCAGTTGGGGCTCGCCGTGCAGCCGTGCGAGAGCGTCGAGCAAGCGGTCGCCCACGCCGATATCGTCTGTACCATCACCACCGCACGCGAGCCGATTCTGCAAGGCGCGCTGCTCCGAGCGGGGATGCATCTGAATGCGGCGGGCGCGAACTCGCTGGCGCGACGCGAACTCGACGCCTTCGCAGTGGGACGCTGCGAGCGAATCGCCGTCGACGACCCCCAACAAGCCCGACTCGAAGCCGCGGAACTCATCACGCCCATCGAACTGCGCCGACTCAGCTGGGAGCGCGTGCAGCCGCTCTCGCACATCGTGGGGGGACTGCTGCCTGCGCGTCAAGCCCCGGAAGAGATTACGCTGTTCAAATCGCTGGGCATCGCGCTGGAAGATGTCGCCGCCGCCGCGACTGTATACGAGACGCTCCAGCAAGGGTAGCGACGCGGCGCGCTATCTACACTGGGAAGGGGCGCAACGGCTTTGAACCGTCGCACCCCGCAAGCAGCTCACTCGCAGCCAAACCCAAACTCGAACAACACCACAAGTAGGTCGGCGTCGTCGACAACCCCGTCAGCGTTCAAATCCGCTTGCGAGTCGCTCTCTCCAAAGGCGAAGAGCAACGACAGCAGGTCTGTATCATCAACACAGCCGTCGCCGTTCACATCGCCCAACGGAAATGGGTTCCGAACAGTGAAGAGCATTCCGTCGCTGCGCGTGAAGGCTATCCGTTGTCCGCCGAGCGCGGTCACGATATTATTGATAGCGGAGTCCATCTCCAGTCCCGTTGCGCTCGTGTCTTGGCGAACGAGTACGCCGTCGGCAACGCGCCATATCAAGAGCTGTCCTGCTTCATCGCCTGTGATGAGATAGCGTCCGTTCGGAGTGAGTTGCGCGGCGAGGATGGGCGACGAATCGCTGGAGATTGTCTGCAGGACGCTCAGGTCGGGTAGGCGCACGATTGCGACGCGGTCTCGCAGGTTGACCGCGGCAAGGCGTCGGTCGTAGGTCACGGTCAACCCTCTCCCGACGCCTGTGAACGCAATCGCCCGCTCCTGCTGATTCTGCGCAGTGTCCCAGAGTAGGAGGTTGCCCTCCGCGTCGAGGATTAGACATCGCTGGTTGTCAACCCAGCGCACTCCCCACACCTCACTGGAACGCGCGACCGAGCGGCGCGAGTTGTTCGGCAAGTTATAGAATGTGACATAATTGCCGATTGCTGCAGCCAGCTGCGCGCCGTTTGGTGAAAACTCCAGCTGCCTTACCCCGCCCGTGTAGAACTTGTTCAGCCACTGATTTGTGCGGAGGTTGTATATCCCCAGATTTTGGGTTCTTCCCCCGATGGCGATGATTGCCTCGTCAGCTGGCGAGAACGCCACCGAACGGACAGGGATTAACGCCCACACGCCGCCACGAAGCGCGCCCGTAGCTGCGTCCCAGATGCGCACAAACTCTTGGTTCACTGTTGCGAGTTGTGCGTCGCTGGGGGAGGCGACCAAATCACTAATCGGTCCCACGAAGCTGGAGAGTTCGTTGACGATGCTAAGCCCCTCCACCTGCCAGAGGCGCGTGAAATAGCGGTTGGTTATCAAGAAATAGTTCGGTTGGGGCGACGCCTCGACATCATATGCGACGAAGTCGCGCTGTTGCAGGGGCGTGAGGGTCGCCGCGTCCCACAGGATGATCGCGTCCGCGTGAGCGCTGACCAGAAATCGCCCGTCGCGGGTGAAGGTCAGCCCATTCAGGGCTTCCGCGTTGTAAATCGCTTGGCGCATCAGCGCCCCGTCGGCAACACGCCAGATGCGGATTTCCTTACTTGGGAAGTAGTGGGTAGCCAGCCACTGACCGTCGGGCGAGAACGAAGCCGCTGCAGCAGCATTATAGAACGGGAGCGCCAGCGGAATGACACGGAGCAGCGCGCCGTCAGGGAAACTCCACAGGTGAATGTCCCGTATGCTCACGGTGGCAAGAATCGCGCCGTTGGGCGCGAAGAGACAACGCTGCACATTGGCATGCACGAAGGTACGCACAATCGCGCCGTCCGAGAGGCGCGTGGTCTGCACGAAGTTGCCATCGGAACTCACCAGATAACGCCCATCAGGCGAGAAGGCGAGGGCGGCGATGGGGCTTGCGTGCGGGTAGATAACCTGCATGGGCAGACCGTCCGCAACACGCACCACCCAGATGGCAGCGACCTGTGTGCCCACAGCTAAGAGGCTGCCGTCGGGAGAGAAAGCGACCGTTTTCGCACGGTCGAAGTCGGGAAGACGGATTTCGCGCTCCACCAACCCATCGCGCACGCGCACAATCGGCACGACGATTCCTGCGCCTGCAATCGCGACACGTTCGCCATCGGGCGAGAAGGTCGCTTGGTGGAGGCTTCGGCACGCGCCCGCGCGCGCCCACACCTGAGTCAGAACATCTTGCGCCACAAGCGTCGCGCTCAGCGACGCCGCCGTAAACACTGCGCCCAAGCGTCTCCATACACAGATTGCTCTCATAGTCGTCTCCTCACTGACCGAACACCAACAGCACGGCGAGCAAATCGGCGTCGTCTACAGTGCCGTCGTAGTTGACATCGCCGAGCAAGTTTGTGCCAGAGTTGCCGAAGTTGAGCAGCACAATCAGTAGGTCGGCGTCGTCTACCACGCCGTCGCCGTTCAGGTCGGGGTAGAAAGGATTACGAGCGACAGCGACAGCGCCATCCGCGCGCCCTAACACCAGATGTTTGCCGTCGCTGGAGAATAACAGGGTATGGGCGTCGGTCATCAGACCGCCGAATTCCACCCAAGACTGCCATGTATCCGTGCGCCAGAACCGCAAGCTGCGGTTGCTGCTGCTCACTGCCAGCGCACGCCCATCAGCAGTGAACGCTGCGCCGCGCGGGGAACCGTTCACGGTAATTTCGTGTAATACATTCTCTTGCCAACGCCATACATACAGACGATTGTTGAAGCCGACTATCGCCAGCGCGCGTCCGTCGGGCGAGAAGTTTAGAGACAACACGCCCCAAGGGAAGGAAGGGCTTCCAAGCACCGCCAAGCGTGCGCCCGTTTCGGCGTCCCAGATAGCGAACTGATCGGTGGTCAGGGCGGCGATGTAGCGTCCGTTAGGCGCATAAGCCGCTTGCCTACCGCCCGCGCCGATTGCGCGCTCGAACAGGACGCCATCGGACAACAGCCTCCAGACAGCGACCCCACCCCGCGCCCACGGCGCTGCGTAGAGACGACTTCCGTCCGGCGAGAAACCTAACGCGCTCCCTGTGCGCAGCGATGAGTTCCCCACAGGGATTTCAAGCCACGGCGCGTAAGTGGCGCGCTCGCGCACGGCGACGGCGTTTGTGTCGCGCAAGGCAATCGCAATCCACTGCCCCGTCGGGTCAATCGCCAACGATGCCACGCCGCTGCGCTCCTGAAACTCTGGCGCCACAGGCGCGCCTGTGAAGCAGTCCCACTGATAGAGCCTGCCTGTGCTGGGGGAACCCGCGTATACCGTGCGCAAGTCGTGAGACAGTTGCAGAACAGGTAGCTCATCACGCATTCGGAGAAGGTTGTCCACACGCGCGCCCGTATCGAGCCTGCGTATCGGCAGGAGACTGTTCTCGCTTGCCTCAATCCAATATTGTCCGTCGGGCGAGAACGCCACTACCGTCACGCTCGCATCGGGCGTGTCGGTGTCGGGATAGGGTGGGTACAATCGCGTCAGGTCGCTCAGGCGCCACACATGCACGCCCGGTTGGGGCAAGCTGACGCCTACCGCCAAGTGCTGTCCATCGGGGGTGAACGCCGCGCGGAGCGCGCGCGCAGGCGTCTGCAACGACGCGATTGGCGCGCCTGTGCTAAGCGAGATGAGGCGCACTGTGTTGTCGGTGAAACCCACAAGCGCCAAGAGTTGCCCGTCGGGCGACAACGCCGATTGGCAGTCTGGTATCGCGCCGAAACTGTAGCGACGCACCAGAGAGACGCCGTTGACATTCCAAATACAGACTTCCCCGTCAGGCGCGGCGGACACCACATGCTCGCTGTCAGGAGTAAAATGCACCGACGAAACTTCGCGCGTATGGTGCGACCACTGGCGCACGATGGAGCCGTCGGAGCGTCGCAACAGATAGACACGATTGAGTCCCCTCGCGCCAACGGCGAGATATTCACCGTTGGGTGACACCGCTATCGCCGTGGGGCTGTCGCTTCCCAGCGAGCGGGTCCAAACCTGCACGCCGCGGCGGGCGTCGTAAAGCGCCACGCTCGATTCCAGCGCAGCTGCAAGCCACTGCCCGTCGGAGCTGTAGGCGATGGCTCGGTAAAACTGGTTCGGGGGCGACGCGATTTCACGAATCACACCGCGTGTGCTGAAATCGTGTAGGCTAATCTTGTTATAGCTGCTCACTGCGACGATGTCGTCTGTAGGCGAGAAAGCGATGTCGCTGACCTCGCGCCACGCGCCGCCCAGCATCCAACGAATTTCAAGAGCGGGCTGAGCAATCGCTCCAGCCAAGCTCCCTACCAACGCAAAAAGCGCGCCCATTCGCTTGCATAGCCGCCATGCCATGCTGAAACCCTCCGCTGGCTATTATACACCATTTTGGCAGTCAGTCCCAGCGATTTTGGCAGTGGATGGTCGACGAACCATAGGAATCCTCCGTGAATAAAGTATAATTGAAGCAGGGGGAAAAGCCATGAGCCAGTTGAGAGCATCCTCGATGCTTGTCATCGTGGCGCTGCTGGGTTTGGTGTATGCGATAGGCGCGCTGGTGCTGACTCATCTCGAAGTACCAGTAGGCGCAGCGCTCGCCGCCAGCGCCATGTTCGCGATAGCAGTGGTCGGATTGCAGTACCTGATTGCCCCGTACCTGATCGACTGGATTCTGCAAGTTCGCTGGACACATCCGTCGGAGGTCGGTTTAGAGTTTGCCGAGTGGTATGCCCAGGTTTGTCGTCAGCTGCGCTTGCCGCAGCCCCGACTGGGCATTATCGAGGACGGCATGCCGAACGCTTTCACCTACGGGCACGGTCCTTGGAACGGGCGTGTGGTGATTACGCGCGGACTGTTGCAGACCTTAGACCCCGACGAAGTGCAAGCGGTCGTTGCCCACGAGCTGGGACACATCCGCCATCTGGATTTCATCGTGATGACGCTGGTGCAGGCGTTGGTGCTGGTGCTGTGGAGCCTGTATCATCTTGCGCGCGCCCGTCGCAGCAACAACAGTCTCTATGTGATTGTGGCGGCGTATGTGGGGTACTGGCTGAGCTACTTTATCTCGCTTCTGTTCTCGCGCGTGCGTGAGTATATGGCGGACTATGCCTCGGCGCAGATTATGCGTTCGGGCAATCCCTTATCGCGTGCGCTGGTGAAGATTGCCTACGGCTTGGCGCAGACGAGCGCGGTGCAGTCGGAGGCGGCGGACGCGGCGACGGCGCGTCGTCAATCGGCGACGGCGAACATGCGTGCGCTCGGCGCGATGGGCATCGCCTCCGCCGCGTCGATCCGCGCCGCAGTCGCGTGGCAAAACAACTCAGGTCAGCCCGATCATCGGCAGTTCATCCGCGCGGCGCGCTGGGACTTGTATAACCCGTGGGCGAAAATCGCCGAGCTGGTCTCCACGCACCCGCTGGTGGCGCACCGCGTGAAAGCGCTTCAAACCCACAACCGCCTCTGGAACGAGCCGAACGAGTATGACTTCAGCCAAATCGCGCCCGAGCCGTATCAGCGCATGGGGCGCGACCTGTTGCTGTTCGGGTTGCCGTGGCTGGGCGCGCTGCTTGGGCTGGGGTTCGTGGCGGCGCTGCCGAGCATGGGCGGCGCATGGTGGTACCTGCTGCCTGCTGCAGGGTGGCTACTGGGCGAGTTCGTGCGTTTGTTGAATGTCTACCCCACCGATTATCGCCCTGCGCAGGTCATCGATATGCTGGGGCTGGTGCAGGTGTCGCACCTGTCGCCTCACGCGGTGATGCTGGAGGGCGAACTGACAGGACGCTTGGAAGCGGGCTTTTTCTGGGCGAACGACTTCATCCTGCAGGACGAGACGGGCTTCATCGCTGTGATTTACCGCCAGCCGTTCGGCGTGTTGTTTGAGACGCTGTTCGGCGTGTTGGCTGCGCCTGCGCTGATTGGCAAGCGCGTGCGGATTTACGGCTGGTATCGGCGGTTCGGCGCGCCGTTCGTGGAAATCGACCGCATCGAACTGCAGGACGGTTCGGGCAGAGTGTTCCGTTGCTATCTGCGCCCGTTCGCGACAGCAATCAGCCTGCTCGGCGCTATCGGCTTGCTCCTACTGGGCTTCCTGCTGGGCTAAGCCATCAAGCCTGTCATTCCCTCACGGTTCCCCCGACTTACAGGGGGAACCTGAAGGAGGGGGATGAGGCGAGGACACAGAAAACGCCCTAATTTCTCGATGGTTCCCCTGTATAGAGCTTCCTGCAGGCTCAGACAACTGCCTTCCCAGACCACTGTGTAAGACGCCATTTTGCAGACGCTACTCGATGCTAAAACGCCTCCGCCTCACCCAGCGGCGGTTCGGGGGCAAACAGCAGCACACATCCGTAGAATCCTATCGCCGCCCACGCAGGCACGCTCACGCCACGCAACGCAGGAACCCAATCCCCACTGAAAGTCAGCGCAACCCACTTCTGCCACGCGCATAGACCCTCCACTAACCCTACTCCCACACCCTGCGAGAGCCAAAACCAG
>CALGZO010000230.1 GCA_937934465.1 uncultured Fimbriimonadales bacterium
TCGATGCCGAAGTCGCGGGCGAGATTGTCGGGCGTGAGCGCGATATCGGACGCCAGCGCCGCCAGCCAAGTGAGCATCCGCTCCAACGAATCGGGCGTAACGGGCATGGGCTTCTCCACAGCAAACTCATCGCCCACATACCGCACGAAAATGAGCCAATGTCCGTCCAGCGCGACGCCCGCAATCCGCTGCACATCCTGTCGTGTCTTTCTGGACAGGTCGCGTATGTAGCGTTTCAGCTGCTCAACGGCGTGTCGGGTCGCGTTATGAGTAAGCGTATGGCTCAATGCACCGGGGCGCTCATACTCGATAACGAATCGGTTGAACACGGCGTCGGCGCGCCCCGACGCGAGGGTCATCTCGGAGCGGATGTCGGGCGTGGTGAGGCTAATCTGCTCGCAGAACCGCTCGATAATCGGGTCGACTCGCCGACGTAGGTCTGCCTCCGTCGGCTGTTGGGGTAGCACATGCTGCAGAGCGTTCCACAGCTCCTGCGCTGTCTGCTGGATGAGCGTCTGGTGCTGCATAAATATTGAGTTACGACAGGGCGCGGAATTTTCCTGCTCCACAGTGCTTTGGGGGTATGTTGGGGGAGTCTGAAAGGTGGGGCGAATGCAACGCCCACCCATCGATGCCAACAGAGGCGGTTGGTTCGCAGGCGCGCTCAGCTGGGGTATACTCCTGCTCATACAGGTTCCATGCTGGGCAGACTCTGGCGGATTCTGATTGGACCAGTGCTATCCACGCGACGGGCGCGCCACGAGCGGTTGCCCGTGCTGCTGGCGTTGCCCGTGTTTGCCTCCGACGCGCTGTCGTCGTCAGCATACGCCACAGAAGAGATGATGCTGGTGCTGTGGTCGGCGGGCGAGGACGCGCTGCGCTATGCGTTCCCCATCTCGATGGCGGTGGTCGCGCTGCTGTTTATTGTGGTGTTCTCGTATCGGCAGACGGTGTATGCCTATCCACAGGGCGGCGGCGCGTTTATCGTATCGCGCGAGAATCTGGGCGAGTTTTGGGGCGTGCTGGCGGCGTCCGCGCTGCTGGTAGGCTATGTGCTGACGGTGGCGGTGAGTATCGCGGCAGGCGTCAACGCTATCATCTCGGCGTTCCCAGCCATGTTGCCCTATCGGGTGGAGCTGTGCGCGTTTTTTATTGCGCTGATGACGCTGATTAACTTGCGTGGGGCGCGCGAGTCGGGCTTGGTGTTCGCGCCGCCGACCTACGGGTTCGTGCTGACTTTCGCGATTTTGATACTGGTGGGGCTGTCGCGCGGGTTCGCAGGCGATATAGAGCCTGCGGGGTATCCGCCCTATGGCGAGGGCGCGCAGGCGTTCGGGCTGCTGGTATTGCTCACGGCGTTCGCGCGTGGGTGTTCCGCGCTGACGGGCGTGGAGGCAATCTCCGACGGCGTGCCCGCGTTCAAGGCGCCCGAATCGCGCAACGCGGCGCGCACGCTGCTGCTGATGGCTATCCTGCTGGCAGGGCTGGTGATGGGCATCACCTACACGGCGTCGTACTATCAGGTGCTGCCCCTCAAGAACGAGTCGGGCGAGATTGTGGAGACGCTCACCTCACGGCTGGCGCGAACCGTGTTGGAGGGCACGCCGTTTGAATGGTTCTACTATGTGGTGCAGGCAGCGACAACGCTGATTTTGATATTGGCGGCGAACACGGCGTATGTCGACTTTCCGCGCCTGTCGTCGGTGTTGGCGAACGCGCGGTTCGCGCCGCGTCAACTGGCGAACTTGGGCGACCGCTTGGTGTTCAACAACGGCATCATCTTGCTGGGGCTACTCTCGGCGTTGCTGATTGTCTACTTTCGGGGCGACACGCACGCGCTGATACCGCTGTATGCGGTGGGCGTGTTCATCGGGTTCACACTGTCGCAAGCGGGCATGGCGCGCCGATTTGCCCGTGTGAAGCCTCCCCACTGGCGCATCGGGATGCTCATCAGCGGCTTCGGCGCGTTCACCACCGGGCTGGTGCTGATGACGCAACTCATCGCCAACTTCCGCTACGGCGCATGGATTACGCTGGTCTCGATCGGCGTGCTGATGTTCCTGCTGTTCAAAGTGCACGAGCATTACATGACCCTCAAGAGCGAGCTCAAGCCGCGCCTTACCGAGCCGCGCGCGTCGATGCGCCACAAAGTCGTGGTGCTGGTTCCAAGCGTGCATCAAGGCGTGCTGCAGGCGTTGGAGTATGCACGCACGCTCAGCCACCCCGACGAGATTGAAGCGCTCCATATCAACTTAGACCCGCGCCCGCCCGCCGTCTATCGGCGCGTGCTGAAACGGAGCAAAGACGAAGAGACCGAGCTGCGCTTGGTGACGCCCGCCGCCGAGAAGATGCAACAAGAGTGGCGCGCCTTCGTGCCCGACATCCCACTCACCATCATCGACTCGGAACACCGCTCGCTGGTGGAGCCGATTGAAGAGTTCATCGACGAGCTCATCGACGCTGAGCAGCTCGACCAGGTCACGGTGATTATCCCAGAGTTTTATCCGCGCAAGTGGTGGCATCACCTGCTGCATAATCAGTCGGCGTGGATCTTGCGCTTGGCGCTGATGAAGAAGCCCAAAGTGGTGGTGGCTACCGTGCGCTACTTCTTGGAGCGATAGCGATGCGGACGATTCTGATGGCATATCGGGGCAGTGCGCACGACCAGCGGGTGCTGCGCTGGCTGTGTCGGCTGGTCAAGCACACGCGGAGCAACCTGCGCTTGGTGTATGTGTTGGCGGTGAGCTACACACACGAGGTAGACGACCCGGAGCCGCCAGGCGCGCGGGAGGCGGAGCAGATGCTGTTGGAGGCGGAACATATCGCGCAGGAGGAGGGCGTGGTGGTCGCCGCCGACTTGGTGCAAGCGCGCGAGGTGGGACCCGGCTTAGTGAGCGAGGCGGATGAGGTGGAAGCCGACTTGCTGGTACTGACCGACCAGCGTCAACTGATGCCCGACGAGAACCCGCTGGGCGTGGGCGTGGTGGCGTATGTGATGAAGCATGCGCCCTGCCCCGTGTGGCTGTGCTACGAGCCGCTGCCCTAAACGGCTACTCCTGCATCAGCTCGTCCAGCAGCGCGTCGATCTCCTCGCGGATTGCTTGTTTCGTCTCGGCGTCAGGTCGGAACTCAATTTGGAGCCAGTCGCCCTCGCGCACGCCCTCAGGTAGCCATTCGGCGGGGCAGAGCCACTGCAGATAGTCGCCTACGCCGACAGGAACCAGCAGCACGGCAAGCGATGCGCCCGTCTCGGTGGGTTCGATGCGATCCACAAACACGCGAGTCATACCTGTTGCCTCCTATCGGCGAGCCACTGCAGCAGCGCATCTCGCGCGAGGGTGTTCAGCACTCGTTCGGGGGTCGCCCACGCGCGTTGCGCCAGCCCGACAGCGAGCGTCATCGCAGGCAGGTCGCGCGCGGCATGCGAATCTGTACCCAAGCTTACCCACGCGCCGCTCTCGACCAACGCGCGCGCGAGCGGCGTGGGAGGGTCCATCCGTGTGGGGTAGCCGTTGATTTCCACCGCCTTGCCCAGCGCGCGGGCGCGCTCGAAGATGCGCTCCCAGTCGGCGTCGTTGGCGAGCCGTTTGCCGTAGCGTCGGCAGGTCGGGTGCGCGAGGATGTCCACAGCAGGGTGTTCCAAGGCGCGTAGCAGGCGTTGCGTCATCTGCTCGCGCGGCATCCCGTGCGCGTCGTGGACGCCTGCCAGCACCAGCTGCGCACGATGTAGCATCGCTTCAGGCGCGTCGAGCGAGCCGTCCGCGCGGATGTTCACCTCGAGGGCATCAAGAAGATATGGGCGTCCGCCGTACTGCTCGTTCAGCGCGTCGATTTCGCGTCGCCGCTGCTCGAACGCCGTCATCCACTCGCCCCCCTCGCCCAGCAGGTGCGCGTGGTCGGTTATGGCTAAATAGTCATACCCCAGCGCGGCGGCGGTCTGCGCCATCTCTTCCAGCGTGTTGAACCCATCAGACCAGTTCGAGTGGCTTTGCAGGTCGCCGCGCACATGCTGGGGTTGGAGCAGTTGCGGCAGTCGCCCCTGCTCGGCGGCTTCCAGTTCGCCTGCGTCTTCGCGCAGCGGCGGCGGGATGCAGGGCAATCCGAGCGCGGCGTAGACTGCCTCTTCAGATTCGGAGGCGATGCAGACATCCCCGCGCCACACGCCGTACTCGTTCAGTTTCAAGCCGCGCTGCTGGGCGCGCTGGCGCAGCCGAATCGTGTGGGCTTTCGAACCCGTCAGATACACCAACCCCGCCCCCCAGTGATTGGGCGGCGTCGCGCGGAAATCGACTTGCAGCCCGTCGCTGAGGAACGCCTGCGCCCGATGTGCGCCCTGCGCGTACACGGCGTGAATCTCGGGCAGTTTCAAGAGGGCTTCCAGCGTCGGTTCGGGTAGCTCAGTCGCGACGAGGAAGTCCAAGTCGCCGATGTCCTCTTGCATGCGTCGCGCGGAGCCGCAGAGTTGCGCCTGTTGCACGCCCTGCACTTGCTGAACGGCGCGGAGCAGGTCTTGCCCGCGCTGCAAGGCGAACCCCAGCGGCGTGCGTCGCTGCGATTTGTGCTGGAGCTCCAGCAGTCGCAGGAGCCGTTCGCGCTTATGAGGGCTCAAACCGGGCAGTTGATCGGCGGCGCCGCTGAGGAGCGCGTGGCGCAGGCTCTCCAAGTCGCGCACGCCGAGCCGATCGTGTAGCAGTTTCGCCGTCTTCGCGCCGATACCAGGCACTGCCATCACTTCCAAGACGCCGTGTGGAACCTGTGACAGCAGCTGCTCGCGCTTGGGGAGGACGCCCGTCTGCAAGTAGGCGACTATCTTCTCGGCGATTGCCTCGCCGATGCCAGGAATCGCTTGGAGCGCGTCGACGCCTTGCTCGGCGATTGCCTCGATGGGCGTGGTCAGGGTCTCCAGCGTGTGCGCCGCTTGGCGATAAGCGCGCGCCTTGAACGGGCTGTCCCCCACATAGTCGGTCAGGTCGGCGAGCTCGCGCAACTGCTGGGCTATCGCCTCGTTGGACATAGCCCGATTATACCTGCCGTGTTCAGAACTGCTCCGCTTCGGTAGAGCCGTGCATGGCGAGTGTGGACGCCTGACCGCCCGTGATGGCTTCCTGCACCAAGTCGAAGTACGCCGTGCCGACGAACGCCTGATGCTCAGTCGCGCGGAAGCCCTCCTCACGCGCTTGGAACTCCGCCGCCTGTAACTCCGCGTAGGCGGTCATGCCCGTCTGCGCGTAGCCCCGCGCCAGCTGGAAGGTGATGTAGTTGAGCGCGTGGAACCCCGCCAGCGTAATGAACTGGAACTTGTAGCCCATCGCGCCCAGCTCGCGCTGGAACTTGGCAATCGTGTCGGCGTCGAGCAGTTTCTTCCAGTTGAACGAGGGCGAGCAGTTGTACGCCAGCATCTTGTCGGGGTACTGTTGGTGGATGGCTTCGGCGAACTGCCGCGCCTCGCTCAGGTCGGGCGTAGAGGTCTCGAACCAGAGCAGGTCGGCGTAGGGGGCGTAGGCGAGTCCGCGCGCGATTGCCGCCTCGATGCCGTTGCGCACCGTGTAGTAGCCCTCGTAGGTGCGTTCGCCCGTCAGGAACGGCTGGTCGTAAGGGTCGATATCGCTGGTGAGCAGGGTGGCGTTCAGCGCGTCGGTGCGGGCAATAAGTACGGTCGGGACGCCCATCACATCGGCGGCGAAGCGCGCCGCGACCAACTTCTGGATGAACTCGCGCGTGGGCACCAGCACCTTGCCGCCGAGATGCCCGCACTTTTTAGCCGAGGCGAGCTGGTCTTCGTAATGCACGCCTGCCGCGCCCGCTTCAATAAGGGCTTTCGTGAGCTCGAAGGTGTGCAGCACGCCGCCGAAGCCCGCCTCGCCGTCGGCGACAATCGGCGCGTACCAGTAGATATCGTTCTTGCCCTGCGCGTGCTGTTTCTCGTCCTCGCGGCGGAAGGCGTTATTGATACGCTTCACGACTGCAGGCACGCTGTTGACGGGGTACAGGCTCAGGTCGGGATAGGTCTGATACGACAGGTTCGCGTCCGCGGCGACCTGCCAGCCGCTGAGGTAGATGGCTTTCAGCCCTGCCTGTACCATCTGCACGGCTTGCGTGCCCGTGAGTGCGCCCAACGCCGCCACATACGGTTCCGTGCGCATCAGCTCCCAGAGCCGTTGCGCGCCGAGCTTCGCCAGCGTGTGTTCAATCGGGATTGAACCACGCAGACGAACCACATCCGCAGCGGTGTAAGGGCGTTGCACCCCCTTCCAGCGCGGATTCTCCTTCCAGTCGCGCTCTAACTGCAGAATTGCCTCTTGCATGCTTACCTCCTCATCGTCGATGATGTTTCGCACAGGCTCCTGCGCCTATGCAAATCTCACCGTAGCACGGACAATCCTGTCCGTGCGTGCATGCTTGGACAAGACTGTCCAAGCCACTTTGTAGCACGGACAATCCTGTCCGTGCGTGCGTGCTTGGACAAGACTGTCCAAGCCACTTTGCAGCACGGACACTCCTGTCCGTGCGTGAATGCTTGGACAAGAATGTTCAAGCCACGCTGTAGCACGGACAATCCTGTCCGTGCCCCTGTGCTTGGACAAGAATGTCCAAGCCACTTTGTAGCACGGACAATCCTGTCCGTGCGTGCATGCTTGGACAAGACTGTCCAAGCCACAGGGGGCGTTCAATCAATATACTCGTAAGCAATCAGCGTGATAAACTCCACGAACTCCTCTGACAGCACTGCGCGCTTGAGTATCTCGGCGGCGTCTTCGAGGCGATGGGGCGCACCGCCGTAGCTTGCGCGAATGCTCGCCAACTCCTCATCGAGCATCTGTTGGAACAGCTCAGGCGTGATGGGGCGTCCGTCGGCAAGCATCGCCTTGCGCTGGAGCCACTGCCACAACTGCGAGCGCGAGATTTCGACCGTCGCGGCGTCCTCCATCAGATAATTAATCGCCGCCGCGCCCACGCCGCGCAGCCACGAATCGAGATAGCGCAGGCTGACATTGATGTTCGTGCGCATGCCGTTCTCGGTGATATCGCCGCGCGGGAAGTTCAGCAGCTCATGGGCAGCGACGGCGCGTTGGGAGAGCTTATCGATCTGATTGGGCGTGGGCATGTGTCGATTGAACACCTCCAGCACGACGGGCACTAAGCCGGGGTGAGCGACCCAAGTGCCGTCGTAGCCCTCGCTGACTTCGCGCTCCTTATCGGCGACCACCTGCGCAATCGCGCGCGCGTTCGCTTCGGGATCGTCGCGGCGCGGAATGTACGCCGACATGCCGCCAATCGCGTGAATCCCGCGCTTGTGGCAGCTCTGCACCACCAGCTCCGAGTAGGTCTTCATAAACGGCACGGTCATCGTCAGCGTGGCGCGGTCGGGCAACACGATGTCCTCGCGATTGCGGAACTTGCGTATCACGCTGAACAGATAGTCCCAGCGTCCGCTATTCAATCCTGCCGAGTGGTCGCGCAACTCGTAGAGGATTTCCTCGCACTCGAACGCCGCGAGAATGTTCTCAATCAGCACTGTGGCGCGGATTGTGCCGCGCGGAATGCCCAGTCGCTCCTGCGCGTAGACGAACACATCGTTCCACAACCGCGCCTCCAAGTGGCTCTCCAACTTGGGCAGGTAGAAGTACGGACCTGTGCCCCGCCGAATCAGTTCGTGGGCGTTGTGATAGAAGTAGAGTCCGAAGTCCATCAGGGAACCCGGCGCAGGTTCGCCATCGATCATCAGATGTTTTTCGGGCAGATGCCATCCGCGCGGGCGCACGCACAGCACCGCCGTCTGCGCGTTCAGGCGATACTCTTTGCCGTCGGGGCTGGTGTATTCGATTGTGCGGCGCACAGCGTCGTAGAGGTTAATCTGCCCTTGCACGCAGTTGTCCCAGGTGGGCGAGTTGGCGTCCTCAAAATCCGCCATGAACACCTTCGCGCCCGAATTGAGCGCGTTGATTACCATTTTTCGGTCGACGGGACCTGTGATTTCCACGCGCCTATCCAGCAGGTCGGGCGGTGGGGGTGCAACGCGCCAATCGCCTGCGCGGATGTGCGCGGTTTCAGGCAGAAAATCGGGGTTCTCGCCTGCGTTCAGACGCGCTTGACGCTCCTCGCGCAGGCGGAGCAGCTCCTTGCGACGCGGATTGAACTGGCGCGTCAGCTCCGCCACAAACTGCAGCGCCTCTGGCGTGAGAATCTGCGCATACGCCTCCGATACGCCGCCACGAACCTCGATGCCCTCGCTCGCCAACTGCCGATTCAAAGCCTCTCGGTAGTCCATCAGTCGCCTCCGTCCTCATCGTTGAGATTTTGACTGACTGGTTAGTCATTGATAGTGTACCCAACCGTCAGCGTTGCATTAGGATACCCATTTTGGGAAAGTAAAGGTACAATTGCTGCGATGTCCATCCAGCGTCTCAAAATCAAGGGCATGACTTGCGCGGGGTGCGTGCGCCGTGTGGAGCGGGCGTTGGCACGCACGCCGGGGGTGGAGCAGGCGACCGTAAACCTCGCCACTGAGATTGCAGAGGTTGTTCTCGCGCAGCCTGTCCCTGAAGACACGCTTGTCGTGGCGGTGCGTCAGTTGGGCTACGAAGCCGAGCCGCTCGCGCCCGAAGCCCCCGCAACCGAGAACGCTGCTGCGAGCCTGTCGCCGCGCCTGCTCCTCAGCCTTGCCCTTACGGTTCCCATCATTATCTTCAGCATGCTCTTGCCGTTGCCCGCACCCTATCAGGGCTGGGTGCTGCTCGCGCTCACGACGCCTGTGCAGTTCGGCGCGGCGCTACCCCTCTATAAGGCAGCGTACGGCGCGCTCCGACACGGCAGCGCGAACATGGAGGTTCTGGTGTTGCTGGGCACGCTCGCGGCGTTCTTCTACAGTCTCGCGCTCACAATTCAGGGACACGCGCATCACCTATACTACGAGACCTCCGCTGTGATTATCACGCTGGTACTGCTGGGGCGAAGCTTGGAGGCGCGGGCGCGCGGGCGGGCGAAACGCGCCCTCGAATCGCTGTGGCGAATCCTGCCGCGCGAGACGCTCCGCTGGAACGGAACCGCCTATGAGCCGACGCCCATAACACAAATCCAGACGGGCGACCGCCTGCTGATACGTACGGGCGATAGGGTTCCTGTGGACGGCGTAGTCATCGAGGGGCGCGGCTGGGTGGACGAATCGGCAATCACGGGCGAGTCGCTCCCCCAAGAGCGTGCGCCGGGCGACCGCGTGCTGAGCGGCGCGATGCTCACCGACGGCGCGCTGCACATCCAAGCGCAGGCGGTCGGCGAGGCGACGATGCTGGCGCAAATCGCGCAGGCTGTCGCCCAAGCGCAGGCACAAAAAGCGAACATCCAGCGGTTAGCCGACCGCATCTCGGCGGTGTTCGTGCCCGCTGTAGTCGCGATAGCCGTGATTACGCTGATGGCGTGGTACATCACCGAGCGCGACTTCGCCGCCGCGCTCGTGCCTGCTGTGAGCGTGCTGGTGATTGCCTGCCCATGCGCGCTGGGGCTTGCCGTGCCGATTGCTATGCTCACAGGCGCGACCCGCGCGGCGCGCGCAGGCGTGCTGATACGCGGATTCGAAGCCTTAGAGCGCGTGCGGCGCATCGACACGCTGGTTTTGGACAAGACAGGCACGCTCACGCTGGGCGCGCCCCGCCTGACGCGCATACACACCGACGGCATCGACGAGGCGACAGCGCTGCGCTTAGCGGCAGGACTGGAGCAGGCGGTGCGCCACCCACTGGCAGAGGCGATTCTGCAGGCGGCGCGCACACACGGCTTCAACCCTGCGCCCATCCGCGACATCCAAGTTGTGGCAGGCGGCGGCGTGAAAGGGCGCAGCAGCAACACCGCCGACGAACCAAGCAATCTCGTGCTGGGCAGCCCACGCTTCCTGCGCGAGCAAGGCATACCGACCGACAAAGCGTGGAACGCGCCCGTACTGTTGGCAATCGACAAGCAGGTAGTGGCAGGGTTCGAGTTCGCTGACGACCCGCTGCCCGAAGTCGCCGAGACCATGCATGCGCTGCGCCGTGCGGGGTTGCGCCTCGTGCTTTGCTCGGGCGACCGCCCTGAAGCCGTGCAAGCGTTCGCCCAGCAAGTGGGCGTCGACGAGTGGTACGCCGCGCAGACGCCGTTGGACAAAGCGGCGTTAGTGAAGCGGCTCCAAGCGGAAGGCAAGCGCGTTGGTTTCATAGGCGACGGAATCAACGACGCGCCTGCGCTCGCCACATCAAATCTCGGCGTTGCTGTCGCCGTCGGCGCGCAACTCGCTGCGGAGAACGCCGACCTCATCCTGCTCAATCCCGACCTACGCACGCTGCTTCGCGCGCTACACATCGCACAAGCCATCTATCGCGTTGTGCGTCAGAACCTCTTCTTCGCGTTCGTGTATAATACGCTGGGCATTCCGCTCGCAGCGATGGGCTACCTCAACCCGATGGTCGCCGCGCTGGCGATGAGCCTCAGCTCCCTCTCGGTGGTGGGCAACGCGCTGAGACTGCTGCGCCTACCGTGATAAGACACCCTCCGACTGCTAAGAAATCGTAGGGCGGGCGCACGAGAAGCCTTGATGCGCTCGGCATGACAAAACTATTGTGCAACACTTGTCATTCCGAGCGGAGCGAGGCTTCTCGTCAGGGACTTCTTAATTTCGAGGAACTTAATCCCTCGTGTCCTTGCGTTTTGTATGCCTATACGGATAATAAAACCTACCAGATCCCGTACATACTTGGTAAAGGGAAACAACTCACACACCTAAAAGAGGGAGGAGATTACTAAACAGAATCGGGTTTCGTTTCCCATTCTCGTTTAATCTTTTTCAAAAGGCGAAGGCGCCTCTTCAACAACTCCGCGAAACTTAGTACTGGAGGCACGGGTACTTGCGAAAACCGATAGTAGACAGGTATCACATCTTCCGTCGTCATCCCTTGCTGAACTGCAGCAACCCACTCCTCCATCGCAGCGAGGTACGCCTCTATCGCTTCCGCAGGAGTAGGAGCTGACGGTACATCTATGTAAGCTGGAGGCAAATCCCCTACAATCACCCAGACAGATTGATCAGCACTGCTATGGGGAGCAGGATCGATTTCTGCAAGAAATAGCCCGAAGATTCCTTCTATGTATCTGTGGATAGTAAGTGAGCGCACCGAAAGGCACCACGAATGTCTCAGTAGAAAGCTGCGTGCTTCTTGCTCCAGCAAATGCCTATCAAAAACCCAAGG
>CALGZO010000231.1 GCA_937934465.1 uncultured Fimbriimonadales bacterium
TGATTATCGGTAAGGCGACCTCCTCGCTTACCGCGCTTGCTTTCTACTTTTGGGAGCGTCCCCTGTTTCTCTATCTGCTGAACTTCATCGTGGACGGCTCGATTGCGCTGCTTGTGGGGCTGTGTCTGGCGTGGTTGTCGCGGGGGGCGCAGGAGCGAGTGCGATGAGTGCGCCCGTGTTGCTACCGTCGGCGTCGTGGAACGAGCCGCGCTGGCGCGGGCAACGCGGCTTCTATGAAGTCTACTTCATCAAGTTGAACCTTCCTGAGCAGGGGCACGCGCTTTGGCTACGCTACACTCTGCTGGAGCCACGCGCAGGCGACCCGATTGCGGAAGTGTGGGGGTTCTACTTTGACCACCGCCACCCAGAACGCAACTGGAGCGCGAAGCAATCCACGCCTGCAATCCATACCAACTGGGCTTCGGGCAAACTGCCTCTCCAACTGGGCGTCGGCAACGCGCTCCACCACGCAAAGGCGGAGGGCAGCCTGACGCGCGAGAACGAAACACTCTCTTGGGAGCTGCACTGGACTCCTTCACCGCACGCTGTGGGCATCTTCCCTGCACGCTGGAGCTACTTTGCGCCTCTCCCCCGCACGAAGTACCTCTCGCCCGGATGGGACATTCGCATCGGCGGCACAGTAAGCCTCCACGGCGAACGCCTGAGCTTTTCCGACGCGCCGGGGCAGCAGGCGCACCTGTGGGGCGTCGAGTACGCCGATGAGTGGGTCTGGGCGCACTGCAACGCCTTCGCAGAGCGTGATGACGCTGTTTTCGAAGCGCTCCACGCAACCACGCATTTTGCAGGTCGCCCAGTTGCGATGGGCATGCTCTGCTTGAGGTTGGGCGAGCGGTTCTATGCCTTGCGCGGTTGGCGTGCCTGCCGTCGGATGGAGTCGCACTCGGTGGTGGGGCGGTGGCGCTTCGCAGGCGAGGAACGAGCGTTTCGCATCGAGGGCGAGATTAGCGTTGAACCGCCACACCTGTTGGGCGCACGCTACACCACCCCTTCTGGCGAGACGCGCTGGTGCCATAACACGAAGGTGGGCTACCTCTCCCTGCGCCTGATGACACGCGAGCAAGGTGAATGGCGTCTTGTGCAGGCACTTAGCACTTCCAACGCCTGCGCCGCCGAATGGGTCAGCCGCAAGCCAGAGGAGTGTGTGCAAAGATGGGTTTGAACCCCAGAAGCTACTGCACAATCAGCGTAATCCCCAACCAGCTCTCCAGCAGGTAGAGGATTGCCATCAATCCCCACGCGCCAATTAGGATTTGCAAAATCCCGCTGTTGAGCAGGCGCAGTCCGAACGAGGGCGTCGCGCCGCTGAGCGGACGCGCTTTGCGCAACAGCTCCTCGCCCACGCGGATTGCGTTGCGCAGCTGTCTATCGGTGGGCGGTTTCGTGGTGGCGACCCACTGCAGGAAGCCGCCGAAGGCGCGCCAGAACATCAGAGTAAACAGCAGCGCCATCAGCAGGGCGAAGTCGCGCGCGTCGCCGTCGGGCGCGCCGAAGGTGAACAGTTTAGACAGCCCCAGAAAGAGCGCAATCCCCGCCACGAGGTTCGTGCCACAGCGCGGATGCACGCGCGGCATCCGACGCACGACTTCAAGCGTGAGCGGCTCGCCCCGCTCAATCGCATGCACCACCATATGCTCGGCGGCGTGCGTGCCAGCAATCGGCAGCAGGCGCATCAGCAGCAGAAACACCACGAAAACCGAGCTGCGCAGCACTACCCCCATCACATCCGAGAACAGGAACCACTGTCCTGCGAACGGCGAGTTGTAGTAGCTATACAGGGGTATGCCGAACTTATCTTGCGCCCACCACATCCCGCCGATGACGAGCCAATTCGCAGCTAAAAACAACGCGAAGAGCAGCGCGCCTGTGAGCATCAGCCCCAGCGTGCCTGCGCCTGCGCTCACGATGCCGTTGGTGAGGTACACGCCCAGTGGCGTCGCCATGCCGCCCACCATGCCGACTTGGGGCAGGCTTATGGGGCGCGCCGCCAGCCCTGCCAGCGTCACGACACCCACATACCGCCCCCACGGATCCACGCCCAGCGCAGGTTGGTCGCTGTAAGCCAGGGTCTCGGCGGCTTCTTCGAGGGGCATATCGATGGGCAGGCGGAGGAACGATTCGTCCATCCACGGCGCGACAGGTTCCAGCCAGTCCGCGCCTTGCTGGATCGCTTCGCGCAGCCTCTGTTCCGTCAGCACGCCCACTGGCGCGCCGTACTCGATAATCGGTAGCACGCCTGCGCCGCCCTGCGCCATCAGCTCCGCCGCGCGCAACAAGCTGTCGTCGGGATACGCAGGCATCACGCGCTGCAGCTTGTCCGCCACATAGAGTTTCTCGCTCATTCCTGCGCCAGTTGCTGGTCGTACTGCAGGTAGCGGTCGTACTCCAGCAGTTCGTACAGCTCCGCGCGGGTCTGCATCGCGTCGAGCATCGGGGTCTGCGTGCCGTGCTGTTTGAGGCACAGCAGGGTCTGCTCGGCGGCTTTCATCATCGCGCGGAAGCAGCTCATCGGGAAAATCACCATCTTATAGCCCATCTGCGCGAACTCGTTCACAGTCAGGTAGGGCGTTTTACCGAACTCGGTCATGTTCGCCATGAGGGGTGCGGGCACGGCGCGGGCGAACCGTTCGAACTCATCGGGCGATTGCAACGCTTCGGGGAAGATAGCGTCTGCGCCTGCCTGCAGGTAGCGTTTTGCGCGTTCGATGGCGCCCTCCAGCCCCTCGATGGCGCGGGCGTCTGTGCGGGCAATCACCACGAAGTTCGGGTTGCTCCGCGCCTGCACCGCCGCCTTGATTTTGGCGACCATCTCGGCGACGGGAACCACCTCCTTGCCCTCCAAGTGCCCACAGCGTTTGGGGCTGACCTGGTCTTCGATGTGGATGCCAGCCAGCCCTGCCTGTTCGAGCATGCGCACGGCGCGGGCGGTCTGCAGCGCGCCCCCGTAGCCCGTGTCGGCGTCGGCAACCGCGGGGATGTTCACGACGGAGGTGATGTAGTGGCACACCTGCGCCATCTCAGGCAGGTTGATGAAGGCGTGGTCGGGCAGTCCGAGCAGGCTGTTGGTGACGCCTGCGCCTGAGATGTAGAGCGCCTCGAAGCCGTGGAACTGCACCAGTCGGGCGAGCGCGGCGTTGAACACACCCGGCATCACGACAATGTTGCGCTGCTCCCAGAGCAGGCGGAGCCGTGCGCCGGGGTCGTTCAGTCGCGCCTTGCCCAAGAGTGGAAAGTTCATTCGCCTCGCCTGCCCAGCATTAGGATATCGGCGCGAGTGAGCGTGACCACCTTGCGCACGCGCTTATACTCCACCTCGCGCGTGGGGTTCTCCACTTCACGGCGCACTGTATCGGAGACTTTCGCGTAGCGCGGCACATCGACGGGCGAAGGCTTCTCGCGCACCGTCTCCAGATACCGCGCGTCCCACATCCCAACCCCGTCCGAGCCGATACGGTCTTGCACATTCGGTGAGGCGTAGCGCGGCTCGAAGATGAACTCCACCTCGTACTCCTCCGCCTTGAACGGATACATCTTCGGGTCTTTGCTCATGTCGATCTCGCGGCGGAACTTCTCCTCGCGCACCGCCAGCGAATCTTGCATGTAGGTCAGTTTCGAGTCCACCTCGAAGGTGAAGGTCTTGAGCGCTTTGGGGCTGTATTCGAGCGTTCTCCCCTTATCGCGCAGGATGACCGTTACGCGGCAGCCGATTGTGGGGATGCCCAGTTTGCCCTCCACCAGCAGCACGCGCGGGCGCACCACCTTCACCGTCGCGTCGAACTGGAGGTCTACAGGCGGTTGCGTCTCAGGATCGGGTCCGTAGCGGCGCAGCAAATCCAGAATCGTGTCTTCCAAGTTCTTCTGGCGCACATCGTAGAGGTTATTCGACTCCCAGTCTTTGCCGCGCTCTTTCTCAGCGTCCAAGAAGAGCTTGCCCCAGTGGTCTACCGCCTCATCGAACCGCCCCGACTTGAACAGCGCGTGGGCGAGCATGTGTCGCCGCGCAGGGATCATGCCCGGATACTCGTTGGAGAGCTGCATCCACGGCACGGCGTTGGTGGGGTCTTGGATTTTGTGGTAATACATCCAGCCCATCTCGAAATAGAGGTCCCACACGGCGGGATTGTTCTGGATGCCCTCCTCAAGGAACTTGAGCGCCATGGGGATGTAGCGTCGGTCGGAGCGCTGCGACTCGTCGGTGAAGTTGTAGCCCATGTGCCACGCGCCCGTGGAGTAGACATCGATGTTGTGCGGGTCGAGCCAAGTCACGAGGCGCAGCATCGGCAGCACGGCGTCGTAGTTGCCCGAATCGAAAAAGCCGTCGGCGCGCACCCACAGTATCGCCGCCATAAACTCGCGGAAGCCCGCCACCGCCACCAGCAGCTGTTCGGGCGCAAGCCCGATGGGCGTCGCCTGCTTCGGCGCGTAGTTGCGCACCCACAGCGGGAAAATGCGAGCCTGTAAGGCTGCCTGTATCAACAATAACACCACAATCGCGACCCAAAGCTTTGAATAATTGCGTTTCATCGGGAATCACCTCAAGAATCGTTATGTCGATGCCGTGCCCTTGGAGTACGGCGCGGAGTCGGCTCCCACACCACCCAGTTGCTATGCCGCTTCGTGCCGTCCACGCCCTTCACCAAGAAGAGGTCGGGAACCCGGTAGCGTGGCTCGCGCTTGCGACCCTCCACATACTCAATCACATCCTGCGCCTGTTCCAATTCGCTCGCCGCGATGGGGGCGCGCGCGGAACGACGGGCAGGTTTCGGCTCGGCGACAGTAG
>CALGZO010000232.1 GCA_937934465.1 uncultured Fimbriimonadales bacterium
TTATGAGATACGATTCCGAAAAACACCAACGCCGTAGTATTCGACTGAAGGGATACGATTTTGCCCAATCATATCCACGGAATCGTTTAGTTTATCCGGCGCGCCCGTCTGGCAACGCAACTATTACGAACACATCATCCGCGATGAGGAATAAATACATTGTCGATAACCCGCAACGCTGGGTCTTTGACCGCGAAAAGAGCGGGTTCAAAACCTAACCCTATGGAGGACGAACCATGGCAAACCTGAATGAATCCAACGTCGAAGCATCCGCCCTCGGTTGGCTGGAGGACA
Organism: uncultured Fimbriimonadales bacterium; assembly: GCA_937934465.1. Classification (GTDB taxonomy): domain Bacteria; phylum Armatimonadota; class Fimbriimonadia; order Fimbriimonadales; family GBS-DC; genus GBS-DC. The sequence goes on from CALGZO010000232.1 coordinate 295, forward strand.
CGGGTTTGGACATCACACGTCCGACTCGCCAACCGCAGCAGCAGCTCAACAATCCGTCCGATGGTTCGGCAACACCAGGGCACGACTCCAACACGTGGGGACCGCAAAACCCGCACCCGCTTTCGCGCCTGAAGACCGAGCTGATCTGGGAAGGCAAGTACGACGAATACGGCAACCGCCGGCTCGGGCGCCAGCCCGCTTCGCCCCTGCCCCTGCAGCGCATCGAGACCATAGATGAGCCGCGTGACCGCGCAAAGGCGGATAAACTCACCATTTTCGACGAAGACGCCTTTCACCAAAAGGCCCATCGCGACGACTTTCGCAACATGCTCATCTGGGGCGATAACAAGCTGGTGATGCACGCGCTGCTGGAGCAGTTCCGCGGCAAGATTGACCTCATCTACATTGACCCGCCTTTCGACGTGGGCGCGGATTTCACCATGCGGGTGCAAATCGGCGACGAGGGCGACCCCCTGCAAAAGGAGCAATCAATTCTCGAAGCGGTGGCTTACCGCGACACCTGGGGCAAGGGCACCGACTCCTACCTGCACATGATGTACGAACGGCTGATGCTCATGCGCGAGCTGCTCAGCGAGCGCGGGAGTATTTATGTGCACTGCGATTGGAGACTAGACCACTTTATGAGAGCGCTGCTCGATGATGTATTCGGTACAGAATGCTTCCGAAACACAATTACTTGGAAGCGCGACGCACCCGGAAAGGGTGCAAAAAGAACATCAAAGCAGTGGCCGAGGAATGCTGACTCGATCTTGTATTACTCCAAATCTCCTGCTGATTGGTATTTCAGACAACAATATCTGCCGTTAAGCGAGGACCAGAAAGCTGCATATCGATACGCGGACCCTGATGGTCGACTTTTCAAGGCTGTACAGCTTGGTGACTACTCCGCGCAGTCTATTGCCGAGATGGAGGCTGCAGGACTAATCCACGTTTCTAAGTCCGGGCAAAAGTACAAGAAATACTACCTAGATGAAGCTCAAGCAACAGTGGATTGCATCTGGGCGGACATTCTGGGTTTTGGTACGCGCACAGCCGCAGCCGAGCAAACTGGCTACGACACCCAAAAACCCGAAGCCCTGCTGGAGCGCATCATCAAAGCCTCGTCCAACGAGGGCGACCTGGTGGCGGATTTCTTCTGCGGCAGCGGCACCACGCTGGCGGTGGCGGAGAAGCTGGGCAGACGCTGGATCGGCGCCGACCTGGGGCGCTATGCCATTCACACCACCCGCAAACGGCTCATACAGGCGCAGCGCGAACTGCACGCCAAAGGTCAACCCTACCGCTCCTTCGATGTCTACAATCTCGGTCGCTACGAACGCCAGTGGTGGCAGATAGACCGTCTCAAAGGCGCGGACGCCGAGCATCGCCGCATCGTGCTGAAGTTCTACAAGGCTGCCGAGCTAGAGAACCCGCCCCATCCGCTGCTGCACGGCAAGAAGGGCGCCGCCTACGTCCATGTGAATCAGATTGACAGCATCTTCACCTATGAGGAGCTGCGCGCCGTGACCGAGGCGGTTCGGCAGGTGGGCGGGCGCGAGGTGCATTGCCTAGCCTGGGAATTCGAGATGGAACTGAGCAGGAAAAAAGTGGAACTGAGCCGTAAAAAAGAAGCACTGAAGGACGAAAACGGTGTCACCATCTGCCTCAAGTACATCCCGCGCGAGATTATGGAGCCGAACCGCACCGAGGTAAAGTTCTTTGAGGCCGGCGCGCTGGAAGCCCGTGTCGTAGATAAACGAATGCCCAGGGTGGATGTGGAACTGGTGCGCTTCACCCCTGCCCTGGCCGAAGCGCCCGAAAACGAACTGGACGACCTGTGCAAGCAGACAGTGCGCTCCGCGTTCGACTTCATTGACTTCTGGGCGGTGGACTTCGACTATTCGCCCGACAAGCCCTTCGAGCATCATTGGCAGGACTTCCGCACCCGCAAAGACCGCTCACTCAAGACCTGCACCGACCTCGGCTGGCAGTATGAGACTCCAGGCAAACATCGGATCGCTGTCAAGGTGATTGACGTTTTCGGCGTGGATACCACGATCGTGCTGGAGGTGGAGGTGTAACGATGGCGTTTCAAATCAGCGCAACGAACCTGTCTGCCCTTGAGCCGCTGTTCAAGCCGTGGGAAGAGCCGACCATGCACCGCCTGCCCAACCCGACGCCGGGCGCGCCGTCGATCGTCAAGCAGGGGCGGCGTCCGAGTAAGGTTCGCATCGTGCGCGCCATCCGCGCCGAAGTGGACGATTGGCGCCGCGGCGGCTACGCCGGCGTCAGCGAAACCTCGCGCACGCTGCTCCGGCACTGGTTTGAAAACGAGCACCTAGTCAAAAACGAGCGCGGCGACCTCGTGCCCTTCCGCTATCATTGGGC
>CALGZO010000233.1 GCA_937934465.1 uncultured Fimbriimonadales bacterium
TCGTCGAACTTGCGGAAGGGGCAGTCGGCGTTGTCCATAAACACGCGCCCCGCCAGCGAAATCACCGCTAACTGCCGATCCAGCACTTCCAGTACCGTGTAGCCTTTGCCGGGCGACAGGGGCGAATAGTTCGCTGGGCGCACGAGGCGTGGGTCAGAGTCCAGCACAGGGTAGATTTCTTTTTTGTCCCAGATGTGGTTGCCGCTGGTGAAAGCGTGGATGCCGAGTTGCGCGAGTTCGTTCAGGGTCTGGGGCGTGACTCCCTTACCGCCTGAGGCGTTCTCGCAGTTTGCCAGCACCACATCGGGCGCGTAGCGCTCGCGCCATTCGGGCAGCGTCTTGGCGACGGCGTTGCGCCCCGTGCGCCCCACGATGTCCGCCAGAAACAGGATCCTCACACTACAAGTGTACCTCGCTCGGCAGGTATACTTTGCAGGAATGGACTGGGTGCAATCGTGGATGCCCGCTCATCCGATTGCGCAGGGGCTGGCGGCAGGCGTTTTTATCGTCTCGTTGAACCTGCTCGGCGCGCTGGCGATACTGTTTTTGCGCACGCCCTCACAACGCGCTCAGGACACCATGCTCGGCTTCGCCGCGGGAGTAATGCTCACTGCGAGTTTCACCAGCCTGATACTGCCTGCGATTGAGCGCGGCGGCGCGCTGCCCGCCCTGGTGGGCGTCGGGCTGGGCGCGCTGGCGATGGATCTCGCCGACCATTTGATTCCGCACCGTCATCCTGTGCTGGGGCGCGAGGGATTGGACAGCAAGCGCGTGCGCGCCGTGTGGCTGTTTATCATCGCCATCACGCTGCACAACGCGCCTGAGGGCTTGGCGGTCGGAGTGGCGTTCGGCGCGGGGCAGTTTCGCGAGGGCGTGCTGCTGATGCTTGCCATCGGCTTGCAGAACATCCCTGAGGGGCTGGCAGTCGCGCTCACGGCGGCGTCGGCGGGGTATGGCAAGCGGTTCTACGCCGTGTTTGTGGCGGCGCGCTCTGGGCTGATCGAGCTGCCCGCCGCCGGGCTGGGCGCCGCGCTGGTGTACGCGCTCGCGCCGATTGTGCCCTACGCGATGGGCTTCGCCGCAGGCGCGATGCTCTACATCATCAGCGACGAAATCGTGCCCGAAACCCACCGCAAAGGGCACGAACGCTGGGCGACCTTCGGGCTGATGGCTGGCTTGATGGTGATGCTCTACTTGGATGTGGCGTTAGGCTAACGCGCCTCGCGCAACGCACGCGCCGTCTCCTCAGGTAAGGTATCGTTGATGAACACCCCCGCGCCCGACTCGGAGCCTGCCAAGTACTTCAACTTATCGCGCGTGCGGTACGGCGGATAGAACTCGATATGGAACTGCCAGTAGGGATGCTCCGCGCCGTCGGTGGGGCGTGGGTGCTGCGCCATAATATACGGCATCGAGAAGCCCCACAGCGCGTCGTAGCGTTGGAGCGTGTCCTTGAGAATACGCGCCAGCCCCGCAACCTCCGCGTCGGTCAAATCCAGCAAATCGCGGCGCGGCGCTTCAGGAACCAGATAGACCTCGTAAGGGTATCGCGCGAAGAACGGCACGAACGCGACCCAGCCGTCAGCGCGATGCACGATGCGTCTGCCGTCCTCCAACTCATAACGCAAGATGTCCCGCAGCAGATTGCCCCCTGTAGCGTCGTGATGGCGGCGCATCGCGTCCAACTCGCGCTCGAGTTTGGGCGGTACGAACGGGTAGGCGTAGATTTGCCCGTGCGGATGGCTCAGCGTCACGCCAATCTCACGCCCCTTGTTCTCAAAGATGAACACATACTGCACCTCAGGGCGTGCGCCGAGCTCCGCATAGCGGTCGCGCCACACATCGATTAGCCGCTCTATCTGCTCGGTGGGCAAATCGGTCAGCGTGGCGTGGTGGTCGGGCGTGTACAGCACCACCTCGCACACGCCATAGGACGGCTGCACAGGCGAGAAGGGCGTGGGGTCAACGGCGGGCGCAGGCGGCTCGCGCAACAGCGACGGGAAGCGATTCTCAAACACCACAATCTCGTAGGTCGGCTCCGGAACCTCCGTCGGATAGCCGTCAGGGCGGGTGGGGCACAGTGGGCAATATTCGGGCGGCGGATGGAATGTGCGCTCTTGACGGTGCGTCGCCGTGATGACCCATTCCTGCAGCAGCGGATGCCAGCGCAACTCGGACATGCGCTACAAGCATACCTCAACTAAAGAGCATCTGTTCATACAGCGCAGTCTGTTCATGCGCTTGCGCCATCATCCGCGCCTGCTCTTGCTCGCTGAGGCGGATTAGGCTTGCGACTTCGGCGGGCGCGCCGCCCCCGTGTTGCCACGCCTCCGCTTGAAGCATCGCCGCCGCCAATCGGCGATTCTCGCCATCGGGCAAGCAGGGCGCGTGGTGATGCGCTATCGCCTGCACGATGCGTTCAGGCAACCGCCAGTGGTCTGCAATCATCGCGCTCACATCCGCGTGGTCGCACCCGAAGACTTGCACCTCGCGCTCCAGACGCTCCGTCTCGTCGGCAATCGCTATCAGGGGCTGATAACGCGCTGGGTATTGCATCATCAGGAACAGCGCGCCGATGTCGTGTAGCAAGCCGACGATGTAGGCGTCCTCCGCGACGCTGACGCCCCACTTGCAAGTCAGGGCGATTCCGCGCGCACACAGAGCCGTGTAGAAGGCGTGACGCCACAGGTCGCGCTCCACCGCGCTTATGCTTCGCTGGGCGCGGAATGCGTCTACCGCCGCCACGCTCAGCGCGATGCCTTTCACCGACTGGCTGCCCAGCACCAGCAGCGCGTGTTGAACCGTGCTTACCTGACGCGCCAACCCGTAGTACGCCGAGTTCGCGACCTGCAGCACACGACCGCACATCACAGGGTCGGCGACAATCACCGCCTCAATCTGCTCGGTGGTCGCCGTGTCGCTCTCCAGCAGCTCCATCAAGCGCATCACTACTTTCGGCAGCGGGCGCAACTGCTTCACTGCCTCCGCAACCTCTTGTCTCATAGCCATCGATGCTCTCTCCGCCCCTGCAAGGTATTATGGTGAATGACTCAAAAAAATGCATGCGCACATCGGCGATTGGCGGCTGCTCAATCAGACCGCGCGTTGGGGGTTGACCCTCAGCGACGCGCAGACGCAACGGCTCATCGAATATCTGGAACGCCTGTACGAGGTTAATCGGCAGATGAATTTGACCCGCGTGCCGCCTGAGCAGGCAGTGGGGCGACATGTGCTCGATTCGCTCAGCCTGCTCGGCGTCTACGCCATCCCTGAAGGCGCGCGCGTGCTGGACATCGGCTCAGGCGCAGGATTGCCCGGAATCCCGCTCGCGATAGTTCGCCCCGACCTACAACTAACTCTGTTGGATTCTCACGGTAAAACAGTACAGTTTTTGAGAGAAACTTGCACTTTGTTGGGGATTGACGCGCAGTCGGTACAGGCTCGCGCGGAGGAATGGGCGCACGCCCCAGAAGCGCGCGAACAGTACGAATGTGTCGTGGCGCGCGCGGTCGCCAAGATGCCCCTCCTCACCGAGCTGATGACGCCGTTTCTAAAGCAGGGCGGCGTCGGGCTTGCGCTCAAGAGCATCCACGAAATAGAGGAGATTTATGCGTCGCAGGGGGCAGCACAGTCGCTCGGCGCAACGCTGGAGGTACAAACCGTAGAGTTTGAGATGGAGACGGGCACAGTGCAACGCGCCATCGCCATCCTGCGCAAGCAGCGGTCGACGCCTGCACTGTACCCACGCGCGTGGGCGCAGATGCTCAAACGCCCCTTAGGAGGCAAGGCATGAATATCGGCGTCGACGCACGCTTGCTCACAGGCGCATACACAGGCGACCGTACCTACTGGCGCGGACTGCTCAAGGCGCTCGCCGAGCTGCTGAACCCTACCGAGTACCGTCTGACGCTGTTCGCCACGCGCCCCATTCCCAACGACGCGCTGCCCGAATCGTCGCTGTATGCGTTCGTGGTCGCGCCCGCCCGCAACGAACGCCTCTGGAGCCTGTTCCATCTGCCCAAACTTGCTCAAGCGCACGCTTGCGACCTCATCCACACGCAATACACGGTGTCCCCGTTCTTCAAAATCCCCGCCGTGACCACCGTGCATGACATCTCGTTCCTGATTGGACCGCAGTGGTTCCCCCTGAAAGACAGGATTCTGCTCAGGCTCACGGTTCCTGCGTCGTGTCGTCGGGCGCGGCGCGTGCTGACCGTTTCGGAGACCTCGCGCGAGGATATGATTCGGATGCTCCGCCTGCCGCCTGAGAAGGTTATCGCCACGCCGAACGGGCTACCCGATGGGTTTCACCCGATTCCGCGTGCGCAGGCGCAGGCGTGGGCGCGCGAGCATTACGGGCTTGAACCGCCCTTCGCGTTGGCGGTCGGCGTGTTGCAACCCCGCAAGAACTGGGAACTCGCGCTGCTGGCGGTGCAGATGGCGCGTTCGCAGTACGAACTGCCGATACGGCTCGCGCTCACGGGCAAGTCGGGCTGGGCGACACGCGCACTCCAACGCGCCAAACGCGACCTGAACGCGCAAGAGTGGCTGATTGAAACAGGCTATGTGCCCGATGAGCATCTCGTGTGGCTCTACAACGCCGCCGATGTGTTTTTGTACCCTTCGTTTTACGAGGGGTTCGGCTTGCCCCCGTTAGAGGCGATGGCGTGCGGTACGCCTGTGGTTGCCTCCAACGGCGGCGCGCTGCCTGAAGTGGTCGGCTCAGGGGGCGTCCTACTCCCGCCTGACGAGCCTGGCTTGTGGGCGAACGCCATTCGGAGCATTCTCGTCTACGATGACTTCCGCGCCAATCTCTGCGCCAAGGCGCGTCAGCAAGCAACACGCTTCTCATGGCGCGCCACCGCCGAACGCACCCTGCAAGCGTATCAGCAAGCCCTGCAGCCCGACTGAGAGTTTTCCACATCGATTGTGGAAAACTCTGTGGAAAACCCTGTGGATAACGCCCCAACGCCGAGTTTTCCACAGAGTTTTCCACATGGTTTCCACAGTTTTCCACAGAGTTTTCCACATCGAAACCCCCCATTCTTAGCGTAGCTAATTAACCTGCAGGTTAGTAGACAAAAGTTTCAATTTGAGTTCAAAATTAGGGCTTCAGAGGGGCAAATTTTGTCGACCGCGCGGTCGAAGTAGACAAAGTTTTCCACATTTCCACATTGACCTATTAATACCATGGATTCCTTAAATGCATGGAGATTCGAAATTCGATCGCGTGTGGAAAACTTTTACGCGCGTGCGCTCTTGAAGGCGACGATTGGCGTTAGAAGGCAGGAAGCGGTGTAGATTTCACGGTAAAACTGCAACTTTGCATGTAGCGCGTTTGGGTATGAAGGCGTTCCCGCTGTGTTGGGTGGGCGTCGGTTTGCCCCTCTGCAAGCAGGGGGAACCGCTTGGGCGTCACGGCTCCCCCTGTGCAATGGAATGGAGGTACCAGAGAAGCTTCTCTCGCAATCCGCTTTTGCGCCCTTGTTGGGGTGGCGCAGGCGCGAGGTACGGTAAGTTGGTTTGATTACTTGATCTCGACCTTCGCGCCTGCCTCTTCGAGTTTCTTCTTGATTTCCTCCGCTTCCTCTTTGCTCACGCCTTCCTTGACCTTCTGAGGCGCGCCTTCCACGAGATCCTTCGCCTCTTTCAGACCCAGTTGCGTGATTTCGCGGACGACCTTGATGACCTGCAGTTTGTTGTCGCCTGCCGCCGCCAGCACCACATCGAACGAGGTCTTCTCTTCGGCGGCGGGCGCAGCTTCTCCTGCAGGAGCGCCTGGCATCATGCCGGGCATCATCCCGACGGCTACAGGCGCGGCTGCCGACACGCCGTACTTGTCCTGCAACGCTTTGACCAGTTCGTTCAGCTCCAGAACGGTCATCTCGTCAATCGCCTGAATCAGTTCCTCTGCAGTTAGTTTCGCCATGGGTGTGTCCTCCTTAGTTTATTGGGTTTCCGCCTTTTTATCGGCGACGGCTTGGAGAGTGCGCACGAACTGTCCGATGAGTTCGGAGAGCGTGCCCACCAAGCCTGTGATGGGCGACTGCAACGCGCCCAGAAACTGCGCGACCATCACCTCGCGCGGGGGCAGTTTGGCGAGGGTGTCCACCATCTCGGCGGGGTAGACGCGCTCGCCCAGCAGCAGCGCTTTCACTTCGGTTTTACGCGCCTGCTTGATGTAATCGCTAATCGCTTTGGCGGCGGCGGCTTCGTCGCCCGTGACGAACGCTATCGCCGTCATGCCGTGCAGGTGCGGCTCCAAGCCGTCGGGCATGTCGCCGTCGCGCGCGATGCGATAGAGCGTGTTTTTGACGACGCGCAGCTCCGCGCCCGATTGACGCATCTGCCGACGCAACTCGGTAATCTCGCGCACGCTCAGCCCGCGATAGTCCACCAGAATCTGCGCCTTAGATTCGTGAATCCAGTCGCGAATCTGGCTGACCTGTTCCACTTTCTTCGCGGTAGGCATTCGGTATCCACCTCCTGTAAGTGTTCGCGCTTTTTAAAACAAAAACGCGAGCCACGCCGCAGCTGGCTCGCACGCACGATTACAGACAGCCAGTGCGAGACTCGCACTGGTACGGCTGCCTGTGTTGCCTTACTCTGTGCGCCTTCCTCGGCAGGCGAGCCGCTGCGCGGATTATGTCCTATTCAGGACGCCTGCTGTCTGCGGTATGGCGTACAGAGTATACCCCAAGGCGCACTGTGGCGTCAAGGGGCGGGATAGTAGAGGATTTCCTCTTGGTCTTTGGATTGGGCGCGTGCGAGGTAGCCGCTGTGGTCGGGCGTCTGCGTGCGCGCCGCCACGATGGACGATTGACCCTCCGCGTTCACATCGAAGAAGCCGCCCACGCCCATCGGGTTTACGCCGATGAGGTTCGGATGTTTCTGCACGCCTGCCAGTAAACCGCTCTCCCAGCCTTGCGCTTCTTCCTTCGTCCAAGGCAGCGGATTGTAGGAGGGCATCGCCAGCACGCGCACGCCGCGCTTTGCATGCTGCTCAATCAGCTCGTGATAGAAGCCGTCCAAGCAGATGAGTACGCCCAGCTTGCCTGCTGGAGTGCTTACTGTGGGCAGTTCGCGCGGTGCGGGGCAGAGGTTCAGCCCTGTCTCCTGCTCCAGCGGCACGAGGTTAATCTTGCGCTGCACGAGGGCGCGTTTACCGCGCGGGGTGTAGGTGTAGCAAGTGTTGTGTATGCACTCGCCTTGAGCAATCGGCGCGCTGCCTGCGACCAGCCACGCTTCGGCAGTGCGCGCCGCCTCGCTGAACGCTTCGTGGTAGACACGCTCCACGAAAGGGCTGAGCGTGCGCAGCAGAGTGCGCGTCGCGCCTGCGAACCCAGCCTCGCTGCTCATCGGGCTAATCTGATACCGTTCCATCAGGCGCAAGCCCGCCTCGACCATCGTTTTGCTGCTCTGCACGCGCTCGTAGTCTTGCGTGAAGATGAGACCCAACCCCACATCCTCAGGGAACACAATCAGCAGATTGCCCTTGGGGACGCGCCGACGAATCGCTTGCGTCAGCCCAAGTATGCGCTCGCGAAACGCCTCTGCGCTCCGATAGTCCTCCAACCGATAGCGCATCTGCACCGCGGCGAGGATTGTGCCATGAACCATGCGGGAATTGTACCTGAGGAGGTATACTTCCGTCGTCATAGGAGCGCGCGTATGAAACTGCATGAGTATCAGGCGAAGCAGATTTTGAGCGATTTTGGCGTTCCGACGCCGCAAGGAGAGGTCGCCAGCACGCCTGCAGGCGCGAAAGCGATTGCCGAGCGATTGGGCAAGCCCGTTGTGATTAAAGCGCAGGTGCTGATGGGCGGGCGCGGCAAGGCGGGCGGTATCAAACTCGCCCAGAACCCCGACGAAGCCGCGCAGGTCGCCAGCGAAATCATCGGCAAGCGGCTCATCTCGCCCCAGAACCCCGACGGGCTCGTCGCCGAGAAGGTGCTGGTGGAAGAGGCGGTGCAAATCCAGCACGAGTATTACATCGGAATCACTGTAGACCGCACGCCGCAGCGCAATGTGCTGATGGTGAGCAAGTACGGCGGGATGGATATCGAGGAGGTCGCCGCGCAGCATCCCGACGCCATCGCGACCTATCCGATTGACCCCCTGCTGGGGCTGACGGACTACGCAGCGCGCGAGGTATTGTACGCGGCGGGCTTGCCCCACGAGCAGGTGCGTCCGCTCAGCGCGCTGCTGCACGGGCTGTACCGCGCCTATATCGCCGTCGATGCGAACCTCGCGGAGATTAACCCCTGCGCGGTGCTCGCCGATGGGCGCATCATCGCCGCCGACGCCAAAATCACCATCGACGAAAACGCGCTCTATCGCCAAAAACGGCTCGAATCGCTGCACGAAGCGAGCATCGAGGACCCCATCGAGGCGGAGGCGAGCCGACGCGGGATTGCCTATGTGCGCTTGGGCGGCGATATCGGCATCATCGGCAACGGCGCGGGCTTGGTAATGTGTACCGTCGATGAGGTCGTGCGGGCAGGCGGACGCCCAGCGAACTTTCTGGACATCGGCGGCGGCGCGAAAGCCGACCGCGTGCGCCAAGCCGTCGAACTCGTGCTGATGGACCCAAATGTGAAGGGGCTTCTGTTCAACATCTTCGGCGGCATCACGCGAGGCGACGAGGTGGCGCGCGGCATGCTGGAAGCGTTCGAAACGCTGAAGGTCAACATCCCCGTGGTGGTGCGCTTGGCGGGCACTCACGCGGAGGAAGGACGCGCCATGCTACAGGGCACGCCGCTGATTCCTGCCGAGACGATGCAGGAGGCGGCGCGAAAAGTTGTGGAACTGGCGGCAAGCCACAAGGTATAATCTCTCCGTGCGTCTCTGGCGGCTGCGCAAGGCAGAAGCTCACCTGCCGATACGGAACAGACAATTAGCGACGCAGGCGCTCACGCATCGCTCGCATACCGAAGGCGAACTGTTAGCCAGCAACGAACGGTTGGAACTGCTGGGCGATGCTGTGTTGGGCTTGGTCGTCGCTGAACATCTGTACCAGCGTTATCCCGACTGGGATCAGGGGCAGCTCTCTAAGGCGCGGGCGAGCATCGTGCGCGCGAGCGTGCTGTGTGAAGCCGCCAAACGCGCTGGCATCGCCCATCACCTGCGGCTCAGCCCCTCCGAAGAAGCTTCCGGCGGACGCGAGCGCCCCTCTATCCTCGCCGACGCCTTCGAAGCCGTCTTGGGCGCCATCTACCTCGATTCGGGCTACAAAGCCGCGCGCGACTACGCCCTGATGTACCTCAAACCTGAACTCGACGCGCTGGAAACAGGCGCGATGCCCGTCCAAGACTACAAATCGCAACTCCAAGAGCGCACGCAGGCGTGGTGGCGCATCACCCCCACCTATGAAGTGGTGGAGGAACGGGGCAACCCCCACAACAAGACATTCGTGGTGCATGTGAAACTACGCGATATCGTCGCTGGGCAGGGCGTCGGCTCCAGCAAGAAGCAGGCGGAGCAGAACGCCGCCGCACACGCGATGGAATACACCGAACAAAACAGGAGGCAATTAGATGAAACCTTCGGCTATGGCTGAAATCGGCGTTTTCGGCGGCTCAGGCTTCTACTCGTTTCTGGAGAAGGTGGAGGAAATCAAAATCGACACCCCCTACGGCGCGCCGAGCGATACGGTCTCTATCGGCGAAGTGAACGGTCGGCGCGTGGCGTTCCTCCCCCGACACGGGCGCAAGCACACAATCCCGCCCCACAAAATTAACTACCGGGCGAACTTGTGGGCGATGAAGGAGCTCGGCGTGCAGGCAGTGATTAGCCCCTGCGCCGCAGGAAGCCTCCAACGCCATGTGAAGCCCGGCGATTTTGTCGTGGCAGACCAGTATGTCGACCGTACGCACGGGCGCGCCGACACTTTCTATGAGGGACCGACCGTCCACCATGTCTCGCCTGCCGACCCGTACTGCCCCGTGCTGCGCCAAATCGCCATCGAGGAGATACGCGCCCATGGCATTCCCGTCCACGAGCGCGGCACGATTGTGGTGATTAACGGACCGCGCTTCTCCACCAAAGCCGAGAGCCGTTGGTTCACCTCGATGGGCTGGGAAGTGATTAACATGACGCAGTACCCTGAGGCATATCTCGCGTTGGAGCTGGCGATTCCTGTGGTGAACATCTCGCTGATTACCGACTACGACAGCGGCTTGGTGGCGGAGGGCGAGGTGAAGCCCGTCACGGCGGAAGAGGTGATGCATGTGTTCCATCAGAACGCGGAGCGCATCCGCAAAGTCATCTTCGGGATGATTGCGAAGATCCCGCCCAACTTCGAAAGCCCCATCCGCCACGCGCTGGACTATGCGAAAGTGACGGT
>CALGZO010000234.1 GCA_937934465.1 uncultured Fimbriimonadales bacterium
AGGAACCTTCCCCACGAACGCGCCTGCAGGCGTTAATGCGCGCGGCTGCTCCAAACCCGCGCCTCGTATCTACGGGCACTACGCAAAGAACGAGGAGTTCATCGCCAACTACGGCTACTACCGCACCACCTACAGCGGCGCGGAGCATAACGAGGCGGCGTGGGACACGACCGCGGATGTCATCCTCGTGACGGAGGCGCGTTCGCAAAGCGAGGGCGTGCCTGAGCGGCTGCGCAGCGTATTCGGAACCTCGACACTCCCGTTCGACCTCTACCCCTACATCGAGCCGGGCGGCACAAACTGGAACGAAGTGTTCCTGATGATTGCCGAGCGGCACAGCGGCGGCACGAACGCTATCTTCGGCGACGGGCACGCGAAGTGGGTGCGCTACGACTGGTTCTACTCCCCGCAAGGGCGGTTCGCCATCTCCCCAGCAATCAGCCGATTGAACCTGCCCGACAACCAGAATTGGCCTTAAGGAGACGACGATGAAACGCTGGCTACTGATGAGTTTCGCTGCGCTGATGGTGGCGTTGAACCTTGCGGCGTGTGGCAATCAAGGCGGCGAAGGCGAGGCGGCTGCGCCCCCCACCACGAACCCCATGGGGCAGCAACCTACGCCTGACACACCCGGCGCCGCCGCCGAAGAGCGCAAAGCAGGCGGCTACTGAAGTCGCCGAACCCCACCTTGCGGTTCCCCCTGCGGCATAGGGGGAACCGCGAAGGCTGTATGTTCGAGTCTTGTACCCCGCGAGCGCTTCAAATCGCGCCGACGCCCGCGCATACCTCCAGCTTGGGCGCGCGCGCCAGCGGTTTGGACGAGCGCAGCAGTATCTCGAAGCGTAGCACGCCCAGCGGCGGCAGGTCGCCCTCCGTCAGAATCTGATACGCCACGCCCGACTGGAACACGCTCGCGCCTGTGCAGTTCAGCCATTCCACGCCATCCGAGAGCGCGGCGACCAGCGCAATCGGTCCCTCAATCGTCTGCCCACTTGTGTTCACCAGCCGTCCGCGCAGGCGGTAGGCGTTGATGCGTGGGTCATAGCGCATCGGCTCCAGCGTCAAGCGATAGCCTGTCGTGAGTGTGGGCATCGCCTGCAAACTGTAGGTCGCGACAGATTGCAGACTCACGCTTGCCGTGCCCGGATTGTTCACGATGTTCGGCTGGGGAGGTAGGAACTGGTTCGTGAGGAAGCTGTTGTGCGGTGGTCGCGCGCCGAGCGCGCCCCGACGCGAGTCGTAGGCAGACAGAATCGCGCCCGTCTCGCCAGTCGTCAGCAGCGCGGCGACCAGCGCAATCGGGCGGCTCGCCTTGCGCCCCTCAAACAGCACGCTGAGCGGGATGGCAATCTCCAAGCCCGTGGGCGGGTCGGATGGGCTGTTGCGCGGACGCCAAGTGATACGCGCAGGCGCGCCCTGCAACCAGTTCAGGCGGTTGGAGTCGAGGCGGTACAACCCCGCTCCCGCCCCCACCAACGGCGGCAGCATCGGGTCGCCCAAAAAGCTGGCTTCCGGGGCAGAATGCAGCCCACCGTGCCGAAACACGCCAATCGCAAACTCCGCGCCGAATCCTGCAGGAGGGGTAATCTTTCGGTTGGAAATCAGGCGTGCGGCGGGACCGCTGTCGTCGCTGAGTTGATTGAGCTGGCTCAGCCCTGTGCCCAGTCCGTAATCCACATCGAGATAAATGGCGACGCCGTTGGTGAGGTTCTCGGCGGTATCGACGCGCCCCGCGACGCCGATGTAGAGATTCTTGTGGTCGTTGCGCACATAGAGCGCGTCCAGACGGTTCAGGTTGGAGCTGGGCGTGCGCGTTTGGACGGCGAGGGGCGCGCCTAAGTCGCTCAGGTCGCCGTCTACTGCGATACGCCCCTCCACCCGACGCAGGTAGAAGAAGGCGTAGAAGTCTGTGAATAAGCCCGGTCGGTTGCCCGTATCGGCGAACACGCGCACTTGCAGCAGGTGCAGCCCCTGTGGGAGCTGGCTGATGTCGATGTTGTTCAAGGCGAACACGCCGTTTGCAAGGCGCGTCATCGGCGTGAAGCCGTCGCCCAAGCCTTCAGGAGTGTCCTGCAGGAGCGTGAGGTCGCCCAGCGGCATGCCGTTGTTGAGCTTGGCAAGCGCGATGACGCCTGTAGTGTCCGTGCGCACGCGGATTGTGATGCGTTCGCTCGTCACGGTCGCGGCTTCGTAGCTGCGCCCAGAGGCGTATGCGCCGCCGGGTGTGTTCACAGTTTGGAAAGCGTACTCCGCGCCAGTGCGGGCGTCGAACAGGCGCACGGGACGCTCGCCAGCCAGCGGCTGTGGCGTGCGCGGCGCGTACAGCACATAACCGTAAGCGTTATTATCGTTGCCCGGCGCGGAGTTCGAGGGCACGGTAATCGTGACGCGCCCGTCCGAACCGACCGTGACCGGCGGACGCTGCCCCGAATAGTCTATCAGCACTGTTCCGGGCGGGAAGGCGGTCTGCACCGTCGCCGTCAGTGGGGTCAAATCCCCCCGATCGTTCAGCCCCACCAGCAGTAGGCTGTGCCCGTTCACCTGACGCTCGTAGATATACAAATCGTTGCTGACCCAGCGGTTGACCAGCGCGCCGCGGGCGAAGCGTTTGCGCACATCGAGCAGGCGCAGCAGGCTGTCGTCGCCGTTGCCCAGCGCGTTGTAGCGTCCTGGGCGCGGGAAGTGGCTCCAGTTATCGGGGGCGATGTTGTTGCCGTCATAGTAAATCTTGGGGCGTCCGGGTCGGGTCAACAGCCATGCGTGCGCGAGGTTGTTGGAGCGCGGGGGACCGTCGTCGTGGCTCTGCACGAAGCCGACGCCCAGCGTGCGCGCCAGCCCGCCCAATTCGTAGGGTAGCCCCGTGCTGGGGTCTGCGCCTATCCCGTTGCTCAACGCCGCGCCGATATCGCCCAACCCGTTCGCGTTGAACAGGCTCTTGAGGTTGAAGAACATCGGGAAGTCGAGCGGGTTCATGCCTGTCTTGGCGTACTCGCGCAGTTCGTAAGCGTTGGTGGAGTAAATCTCGCCGAACACATAGAGCGAGGGCTTGAGGCTGTAGAGGTAGGGCAGTAGGTCGCCGTTGCTGGCTCCGCCGCCCGGTTGCTGCGGCGTGCGTGCGAAGAAGCGCGGCGGCGTGTGGCGCACCGCGTCGATCCGATAGCCGTCGAAGCCAATCACGCTCGTCAGAAACCAGCCCCAACGCTTTAGGTAGTCGCGAATGTCCTCCGCGTAGGGTTGCCCCGTCGGATAATAGTGGGGGTTGAGCGGATGGCGCACGAAGCTCGGCTTGCCTGCCGCGTTGAACTGCGCGTAGCTCGGCAGGTTGAACGCCCCTGTGCGCGTGGCGTTGCCGTCCTCGTGCGCATAGTCCGCCAACCCCACCACATCGTAGTTCAGCGTGCCAAAGCCGAACGGCGGCGCGTTATTGAAGTCCACCTCGTTGTTGGTCGGGTCGGCAGTGGAGCGGATGTGAAAATCTTCAGGGATAACGCCGGGGTAGCGATCGATGGGCGTGCTGGCGCGATTGTCAGCGTGGTTGACCACCAAGTCGCAGTAGACCTCCAGCCCCAGCCGCTGCGCAAGGCGAATCAGCTCGATGAGTTCTTGAGTCGTGCCGTACTGAGTGCGCACCGTGCCCTTCTGATAGCGGTCGCCCAAGTCAAACAGGTCGAAGGGGTTGTAGCCTGTGCTAAAGCCGCCGCCGCCCGACTTGACAGGCGAGGGCAAGTAGATGGCTCCATAACCTGCCTGCACGACCTCTGGCAGCCGCGCCCTGATAGTGCGATAATCGGTCTGGAACCACTGCAGAATCGGCGTCTCGCGCGGGCGCGGCGCGTAGCGCACCCACACGCTGTAGTTCGAGCCGCCGTTGTTGTCATACACCACCGCGCCGCTGGTGTGCTGCGCACGGATGTAGAACTGCAGGTGCGTGCCTGCGGGGAACGGCGGTAGTACCACATACCACTGCGTATTACCGCCAGTATTGAAGTCAAATGAGAAATCGTATTCTCGCGTGGTCAACCAATTATCAGTCGTGAGGATGAGTTGAACTGACTGTCCTGTTGCGCTGGGGCTGGTCTGGGTAGTGACCGTGAGCAGCTGCGATGGGTCAATCATTCCCAGTCGGCTGGGGAGTTGGTGCGAGCCTGTGACGAACAGGCGCGTGTTGCCGACCCAATTCAGTTGCGCCTGCGCCCACGCAAGCAGCGAAACCAAGAAGACCAGCGTCAGTGCCGAGCGTCGCATAGGTATATTATAGCCCAGATTGCCAATCCTATGGCACGCTGGCAGGAATCTTCACTCAGGGCGAGAAATTATACAATAGCGACGAGGAGGTCTGGTATGGTACACACTGAGTTTCTTACGACGAGCGCGCGGGGGTTGAACCGCGACCACCCCGCGATGAAGATGTTCCAGAAAGCCAAAAAGTTAGGCGTCTGGGACCCTGCTGCGATCGACCTGAGCCGAGACCGCGCGGACTGGCAAGCCTTCACGGACGAACAGCGCGATGTGACCCTGCGACTGATTGCCCTGTTCCAAGCAGGCGAGGAGAGCGTGACCTTAGACCTGCTACCGCTCATCCAGACGATTGCCCAAGAGGGCAGGCTCGAAGAGGAGATTTTCCTGACCTCGTTTCTGTTTGAGGAGGCGAAGCATGTGGAGTTTATGAATCGCTTCCTGACGGAAGTGGCAGGCGTGCGCGGCGAGGATTTGAGCCGCTACCACTCGCCTTCCTACCGCAAAATCTTCTACGAGGCGCTGCCCCAAGCGATGCATCGGCTGCGATACGACGCCTCGCCGATTGCCCAAGCCGAGGCGTCCGTGACCTATAACATGATTGTGGAGGGCGTGCTGGCGGAGACGGGCTACTACGGCGTCTTCCAAGCCTACAAGCGTCAGCACACGATGCCCGGCTTGGTGCAGGGCATTGGCAAGATGATGCAGGACGAGTCGCGCCATATCGCGTTCGGCGTCTACCTGCTCTCACGCCTGATTAGCGAGCATGGCGACCCCGTGTGGGAGGCAATCCAAGCGCGTATGAACGACCTGTTGCCCTACGCGCTCGGCGTGGTGCAGGAGGTGTTCGAACCCTACGCGCCCAATATGCCCTTCGGCTTGAGCCAAGAGGAGTTCCTGCAGTACGCGATGAACCAGTTCGCGCGACGCGACAACCGACTCGCACGCGCACGCACCCTCTCGATAGAGCAACTCTATCAAGAGACCGAAGCGGCGGAACACGAAGCCGCTGAACTCACCCGCGCGATTGTGGAAGCATAACATGCCTACCCAATCTCAATCCGTCGAGCGATGCTGGGTGACCGTCGTGGGCTGGAGCCCGATGGCGGTGGTGAACACCCTCTGGGCGGCGTGCGAGCAGGGCATCGTGCCCCAGCGCGTGGTGCTGCTCGCCTCGCCCAACAACCCAAGCATCCAGCAAAGTGTGGACACCGTCAAACGCTACCTGAGCGCCCTGCTGCCCGAGTTCGGCGTCGAGAACCCATCCATCACACACTACGCCATCGACGAGGACGACCTGCTCGGCTTCAAGGATAAGCTCGTGCAAGTGCTCGAAGAAGAGAGTGAACACGCGCGGGAACTCGTGCTGGATGTCACGGCAGGGCGAAAATACATGTCGGCGTTCGGCTTGTCTCAGGGGCTACGCACCGACCTGAAGTTAGAAAAAGTGTACTACAACCATCTATTCGAGCAACGTTATATTGACATGCCGCACCCGCTCATCCCGCGCCACGAACAGCAACTGCACGACCTTAAAAAGCTCTTAGGAGGCTGACGCCTATGCCTTTGATCAACGCATCGCAGATGACGCTCCTGCTCAACCAGTTGGGCGATGAGGCGGTCGTGCGTGCGCCGCTGCTGGACAATGCCGAGTTCTTCCGGCTCGATTTGCGGCAGCGCGACGCCAAGATTGAGCAGATTATCAGCTCCCGAGACTACAGTGATGCGTTCGGAAGGGTTTTGGAGCGTATCGACGCGCTCGCGACGCAGAAGGGGTTGGAGCCAACCATCGTGAAACAGGTCAAGGGCGAGCTGCCCGACTACAATCGCCTGCGCGATGCGTTCTGCCAAGCTGGTGTGGAAGAGCCGACCAACCTCCAAGAGATACGCTCCAAGCTGCAAGAGGCGCGCGTGTCGAACCCCGCGCGCGGCGGCGATGTCTACTACTTCGCATTCGATAACAACGCCTTGCGCAACCGTCTCTACTCGCTTTATATACGCCCGTGTTCGCCGCGCGACGCGCACTACAATCTCCTGCTCGCTAAACAAGTGCGCGACGAGCTCGATACGCGCGAAGGCAAAATCCTCTACGATTTTCTGAACGCATTCGACACTCTCTATCCGGGCTTGGGCATTCTGGACATTTTCCAAAACCAGAATCGTCTCAGCGACCGCCTGCGCCTGTTGGGGCTTGCCGAATGGAACGCCGTGCAGCAGTCGGGCGATGCGGAGGTGGTGGACGCGCCTGACGCCCGCGACCCCGATGGCAAGATTATCGCAGCGTATGCCGAGTTCGCCCAGAAGCCAGGACGCAAGGTAGTGGCGCTAAGCTCCGACAACGAGTTCATCACGCGCTGTTCGGGGCGAGCGAACCTCATAGGGCAGATAGTTTCCTACCCCAAAAAGCTGAAAGGCTGCTACACCGCCTCGTGGGAAGCAGTAGGGCGTCTCCTGTATCAGTTGGCGGTAGTCTACGGGCGAGTCGATATCGAGATCAAGACTGCCGAAGGTCTCCAGACGCATCTCTATGGCGTCTGGAGAGAAAAAGGCGCGAAGGAGTGGGAGCAAGAGCAGCTCAAAGTCACCTTCACGCCTCGAGAGACGCCGCAAGAGCAGGCGATTCGGCGCAGCCTGGACATTCTCGAAAAAATCTGGAATCCTTAGGCGTCTGACGGTTTCAGAACGGCTTCAGGGAGCGCACCGAGAGCGTCTCCAGTTTCAATCCGCGTTGAATCACCAGCGTCTCGTTGCCCCGCCAATCGAAGCCGACGGGGGAGTCATCCTCGAACTGTTGGAGGACGCCCCCGCGCGCGTCCCGCGCCGACGCCGCCATCAACCGATGCACGACGCCACTCGGAATGTCCAGCACATAAAGCCCCTCTGGGTTGTACCATGCCAACTTGTCGCCGTTGGGCGAGAAGCGGAAGTAGGTTTTGTG
>CALGZO010000235.1 GCA_937934465.1 uncultured Fimbriimonadales bacterium
TGGGCGATCTGTTCCAATCCCTGCTGCATGAGTTGATGAGCGGGCGGAGGAGAGTTGTAGGGGCGAATCATGATTCGCCCTTACCTCAATCCGATCGCCCTGACCTTGATCCAATCGCCCTTACCTCAATCCGATCGCCTGACCCCAAACCGATTTGACGCCGGAGGGTATTGTCCATGACGCCCTACGATCCCGACCGTCATCATCGCCGTTCCATCCGCTTGAAGGGGTACGATTACACCCAACCCGGCGCGTATTTCGTCACCCTTTGCACCCACGACCGCGCCCATTGGTTCGGCGAGGTGGTGGACGGCGAGATGCGGTTGAACGACGCCCAATGTTGGCGGGACATCCCCGCGCATTTCCCGCACGTGAAATTGGATGCGTTTGTGATCATGCCCAATCACGTCCATGGGATATTGTGGATTGTGGATAACGACGTAGGGGCGAAAAATTTTTCTCCCCTACCCCTACCACCATCCCCGCCACACCAACCAACATCCCCGCCATCGCCCCCACACGGCACGTCTAAAACCATCGGTTCGGTTGTGCGCGGGTTCAAAATCGGCGTGACCAAATGGTTTCGTCAAAATACAACCGTTTACACGGTCTGGCAACGCAACTATTACGAACACATCATCCGCAACGAACACGCCCTGAACGCCATCCGGCAATACATTGACGAGAATCCTCTGCGTTGGGATCTAGACCGCTATAACCCTGACCGCATCGGCAATGACCCACTGGCGCGCGAAATCTGGGAC
The DNA here is from genome assembly GCA_937934465.1 of uncultured Fimbriimonadales bacterium. Lineage (GTDB taxonomy): Bacteria > Armatimonadota > Fimbriimonadia > Fimbriimonadales > GBS-DC > GBS-DC. The sequence goes on from CALGZO010000235.1 coordinate 765, forward strand.
ATGTTTCAAAACGATGACTGGCAACATCCCCACGGAGGTTCCCCATGAGCCTTTCCTCTGAACGTCACACCGTCCAAAACCCGCTTATCCGTTACGCCATCGAGGCCGGCTGGGAATACCTGCCGCCGGACGAAGCCCTGCGTCTGCGCGGCGGCGAGGATTGCCCCATATTGAAACAGTTGCTGGTCTATGGCGATGGGCGCAGTGGTACTGCACCCCTACTGCAACGCCTCAACCCCGGCGTGGTGACCACCGCCGCCAAGGCCGAGGAGGTCATCCGCCGCCTTCTGGCTATCCGTGCCGACATCGAGGGCAACCGCGAAGCGTGGGAATACCTCAAAGGGCTGAAGACCGTCTTTGTTGAGGCTGAGCGCCGCGAACGCAACCTGCGCTTTCTTAACACTGAGCGGGTGGAGGCCAACTGCTTCCACGTCACCGACGAGTTCACCTTCCAGAGCGGAGTGCGCCGCATCCGCGCCGATGTCGTTTTCCTCCTCAACGGCATTCCCGTCATCGTCATTGAGACCAAGGCCGCCACGCACCTAGAGGGCATCGCCCAGGCCTTCGACCAAATCCGCCGCTACCACCAAGAAGCACCCGACCTGATGGCCCAAGCGCAGATTTTCGCCCTCACGCATCTCGTCCAATTCTTTTACGGCGCCACTTGGTCGCTCTCGCGCAAGATGCTGTTCAATTGGCGGGAAGACGTAGGAGCAAATCACGATTCGCCCCAACCGGATTTCGAGACCCTGGTCAAGTCGTTCATCGCCCCGCGCCGCGTCCTGCGCGTCCTCACCGATTACATCCTCTTCGCCCGCAAAGACGGCGAACTGAGCAAAGTCATCCTGCGCCCGCACCAGATGCGCGCCGTCGAGCGCGTCCTCGGGCGCGCCCACGAATCCGTAACGGCGCAGCATGCTGCGCCCCGACGCGGCCTGATCTGGCACACCCAAGGCTCGGGCAAAACCTACACCATGCTCACCATCGCCCGCCTGCTGCTGGCCGACCCTCACTTCGAGAACCCGACCGTGCTGCTCATCGTGGATCGCAACGAACTGGAGCAGCAGCTTTTCCAAAACCTAGAGGCGCTCGGCTTTGGGCGCGTGCATCTGGCGCTGTCCAAACGTCATCTGCGCGACCTGCTCGAGGCCGATACGCGCGGCCTGATCGTCTCGATGATTCACAAATTCGACGACATGCCGGCCAATCTCTGCAGCCGGCGCAACGTCTTCGTGCTGGTGGATGAAGCCCATCGCTCCACCGGCGGCGACCTGGGCAACTACCTGATGGGCGCGCTGCCCCATGCCACCTTCATCGGTTTCACCGGCACGCCCATTGACCGCACCGCCCACGGCAAAGGCACCTTCAAGACGTTTGGCGAGGGCGATTCATCGAATCGCCCCTACCTAGACAAATACTCCATCCGCGAATCCATCGAAGACGGCACCACCGTCCCCCTGCATTACCAACTTGCCCCCAACGAACTCCTCGCCGACCGCGATGCGATGGAGCGGGAATTCTGGGCGGCTGCCGAAGGCGTGGCCGATGTGGAGGAACTCAACCGCGTCCTCGAGCGTGCCGTGACGTTGACCAACATGCTCAAAAACCGCGAACGGGTGGACAAAATCGCCCGCTTCGTGGCGGAGCACTTCCAGCACTATGTCCAGCCGATGGGCTACAAAGCCTTTCTCGTCGCCGCCGACCGCGAAGCCTGCGCCTTCTACAAAGAAGCCCTCGACCGT
>CALGZO010000236.1 GCA_937934465.1 uncultured Fimbriimonadales bacterium
GTTTGCAAACCAACTCGCGCTCTCGCGGCGAGAACTGACAGAGGCAGCCCCCGCTCGCGGCGCAACTCGCGCAGTCGAGAACCGACTTCTACCTTCGGCATAACAGCACCTCCTCTTAGGTTTTTCTCATTAGGGGCTACAGCCGAAGGGGGGGCTTGACTTTATTGCCCTCGGTGTGGTATAATAATGGCAGACTGGGTGATTAGGCGCGGGGGCTTCAAGCCCCCCTCGACTGTATGCCCCTAACATAGCAGCCCTGTGGCAGCAGGGCTGCTTTTATTCTACCCGATTTAGTGGAGCAAAGTCAAGGGGGTACTTGCTGTTGTATGTCTTGTAAGCCTGCCCCTCGCGTTCACAGAGGGCACGAACGCGAGTAGAGCAGGCTACGGTTGTATTCGGCTCACTCGCGCGGTTTCCTGCGCAGGATTGTGAGAGGCGAGTGTTCGGCGTGCGCTCGCTTCAGGTCGGATTCCACCAGCGCGAGGTAGCGTCGCAAGGTAGCATAATCGCTATGCCCCATCAGCAAGCGCAGTCGTTCGAGGTCGATTCCGTTGCGCAGGCTCCAAGTGGCGAAGGTACGGCGTAGTTTATGCGCTCCGAGTGGCACACCAGCGCGTTGCCCCAACCGCTTGAGAAGAAGTTTCAGCCCGTCCAGCGTGAGCGCACCCTGAATACCTTGCCATAGCGGTTCAGAGTCGCGAAGCGGGTGAGGGCAGGCTTTGAGGTAGCGTTTCAAGGCGAGGCGGGTTTCCACAGAGAGAAACGCCATCCGCTCCTTTTCGCCCTTACCGCAAATAATCAGCCGTTCCCGTTTCGCGTCCTCTACTTTGAGCCGTTGCGCTTCACCTAAGCGCATGCCCGTGTCTAATAGCACCAGCACCAGCGCACGATTGCGCAGGCTGAGCCAATCGGTTCCTTCACAGGCTTTGAGAATCGCCGTGAGTTCCTGTTCAGAGAGGGCGGGTTTGACGCGGGGGTTCGCTTTCGGTTTCGGCACGCGCTTGAACGGGTCATTTTCGGTGAGTCCTTCACGCAAGCACCAGTTCCAGTAGACGCGGGGAATGCGGTAGCTATTCGCGAGGGTTTGAGGGGCGATTCCTGCCTGACGCCTGTCAAGGAGCCACCTACGAATGTGAGCAGGTTGTACGGCGTCCAGCGTGTCCACGCCTTGTGCCTGCAAGTGCCTCAAGAACGGAACCACTTGCTCGCGGTAGTTTGCAGCTGTGCGCAGGCTTGCACCTTTCGCGAGCAGGGCTTCCAGCCACAGGTACAACGCTTCTTCCAGCTCCGAAGTTGCCTCGATGCCGAGTCTGGGGTTCTCCATCGTTTCCTTGCCCTGTGCGCGAGTTCAAACCCATCCGCACCAGACTTCGGATCTGGGGGTCGGGGGTTCGAATCCCTCCGGGCGCGCCAGTCCGCTGGAAAGGCATAGACCTCCCCGTTCAGCGAGCCGATGAAGAAGCGCTTGCCGTCGGTGTCGGGCACGCAGAAGATGTGTCCGTCAGGCAGTTGATACTGCGCAGCGACTTTGCCCGTCGCTTGCTCAATCCAGAACACGCGCCCGCCGACTGAAGCAGTGAACAGATAGCCTTGCGCGGCGGCAACCCCTGTATCGTACATCGTCTTGCCCAACTCCGCCGTCCAGAGCGTGTCGCCCGTGCGTGCGTGGACGGCATAAAGCAAGCCGCGCCCGCCCAACGCGCCACAGTAGACCACCCCGTCCAGCAATAACGGCGACGGGTAGCCGAAGCTGTTGCCCCGCTCCGAGTTCATCTGCCATAGAATCGCCCCATCTGCGACTCGTACGGCGTGCAAGGTCGCGTCGTTCGAGGGCACAATCACGCGCCCGCCGTCCGTTGTGGGCGAGCCGATGGCAGGCGCGTAGTAGAACGAGCGTCCGAACTTCTGCTTCCAGCGCAGTGCGCCCGTGCGCGCCTCCAGCGCGTAGAGATGATTGTCCCAGCAACCCACCAGAAACAGCCCCTGCGCACTTGCGATGCGCGATTGCACGAACATCTCGGTCGGGTGGCTCCACATGACGCGCCCGTCCTCCAGCGACAGCCCGTAGATAGCGCCGTCGCCTGCCGCCGTGCAGACGACTCCGTCCGATACGCCTGCCGTTGCGAACACAGGCGGCGGCAGCTGTGTGCGCCATACGAGGCGTCCGTCGGCGCGGCGCAGGCGCGCCACCGCGCCCGAAGTGCTGCCCACCACAATCCACTCGTCGCTCACGGTCGGGGCAGCCGCCAAGCTGCCGCCAATCGGCGTGCGCCAGCGCAACTTGCCCGTCGCAGCGTCCACCGCATAGAGAACCCCGTCAAAGCTGCTGATATACACCACCCCATCATATACCACTGGCTGCGCCTTCACCGAGCCGCCTGTGCGGAAAGTCCACAGTGGGCGTATATCGCTGCGCACCTGCGTCACGGCGGACGCCTCATACGGCGCGTCGCCTACGAGGGCGCGCACATCCACCCGCAGCGCGCCCGGCGCTGGGTTCGCCAGCGGGATTTCGGCGTTCCAGCGGTTGCCGCGCGGTTGCATCTCCAGCGGTTGCCACGCGCCGTCGCCCAGCCGCGCCTGCCAAGCGGTTGGCAATTCGCCGTCGGGCGAGCGATACTCCACCTGCAGTCGGAGTGTATCGCCTTGCACGCGCAGGCGTCGTATGGCGACCTGCGGCTTCGGCTGGGGCGCACGGGGCAATACGGCTATCTCCGTCGGCTCAGGCGTCTCCTGCGTGGAGCGATAGATGCGAATCGTCGTCGCGTCTACATCGACCGTGTGATAGCTGCCCTGATAAAGCCCCTTAGCCATCAGGAAGACGACCCCGTTGCGCCGCCACAACTCGTCGCGATGCCCGTGCCCTACGAACACCGCCTTCACATTGTAAGGCTCGATGATGTCCAGCAACTGCTGTTCGTTGTCGATAATCTTGCCCTCGCGCGCGACCCAGTGGTGGAAAAACAGGAACACGGGTGCATCTTTGGGCAAGCGTCTGAGCTGCTGCGCCAGCCACTGTAAATCGCTCGGCTCGAAGTGTCCGTGATGCTCCAGTAGCGCGGTGCTGTCCAGCGCGAAGAAGTGGCAACCGCCGTACTCCCAATAGTGGCGCAGGGGCGCCACATGCTGCACGAACCCCTCCTTGCCGATGGGGCTCCAGCGCACATCGTGGTTGCCCGGAACGCTCACGAGGCGCGTGCGCAGCTCCCCCATAATCGCGCGGTAGTGTTGATACTCTTGGGTGAAGCCCAGCTCGGTGCAGTCGCCCGAGCTCACCACAAACGCGGGCAGCGGCGTGAGCGCGTTGAACCGCTGCACGAACGCACGCGCCTCTGCATGATGCGCGTTCAACCCAATATGCACATCGGTAAAATGCAAAAATCGGAACGACTGCGACCAGACGGTGAGCGATAGCCCCACAAACCCTACACTGACGAGAAGAGTTCTCATAGCGTTTCCCCAGCAACCCTGTCGATGTGTCAGATTCGCCGCGCCCCAGTGTTATCCTGCAAAATCTGCTTGTTGCGTTGCCGCCACACATACACGATGACTCCCAGCCCGCCCAAGCTGGCTACGCCATAGGAGGTCGCGTGCGCGAAAGCGACTGCCCAATAGCGCGGAGCGGTCTCCCGTGTCGCCCATTCAGGCGTCCAATCGTATCGATGCCACTCGAACCCCGTTGCCAATATGTAGCCGAGTGCGCCCATCACGAACGCCGCTGCGCCTGCTGTTATTGCCACGCGCAGGATGAGCGGTATCAGCTGCTGCGTCGTCCATCGGGGGCGCGTGCCTGCCCGCGCCGCCCACGCCAGTAATGCTCCTCCAATCGCTCCCACCCACCAAGTCGCCGCTACGCCCCACAACAGCGCGAGGACGATTGGGCTTTCGGTGTTTACAAGCGTCGGATGCTCGCGCGTGAAATACTCCACGCATAGGTGCGCTGTCGCCAAATCGTGGATTATGCCGTAGGCGACGCACGCGCCGATGCACAGCCCTACAATCTTGACATGTTCCATATCGAGTTGGGGTATATTATACGCATAGCGATGCGAGCGGAACTGACCTCATCCGATCGGATGCGAAGCGCCCTGAAAGGGCACATCGACCACGAAGGGGTACAGACCCTACTGGAGGCGGCGGCGGCGTGCGACGAAGCGCAGCAGTGCCTCGCTGACGAAGATTACGAAACCGCGCTGGAAATCGCCCTGCCGTTGGTGCTGTTGCAGACTCCCGTGGTGGCGACCCGCGCGAAGGAGACCGCCATCGCCGCGCTGGATGAACTGATGGAGCAAGCCCTCAGCGCTGGTCAGCCCAAACGCGCCCTGCAATACATCGACCAGTGGCTCACCTTAGAACCGAAAGGCTTCTTCCCTCTATTGCGCCGCGCCGAGATACTGCAGCACGAGTTGGGCGACCTGCACGAGGCGTGGACGGCGTACCTGCAGGTGCTGCGTCACTATCCCCAGAGCATCGAGGCGTTTCTGGGGCTGGCGCAACTCGCGCTCAGTGAGGGCAACCCCGAACGCGCCTACTCGTATATCCTGCGCGCGTGGCAGTGCCTCGCGCAGTCCGAGTGGGGCTACACCCCCAGCGCACGCACGATGCAATCCGTCTTCGAAGACCTCTATGATATTACGGCAGGCATGCTCCACTGGCTCGGCTCCGCCGATGAAGCGCGTGCGCTGACCGAGAAAGCCATCGCGCTGCTGGGCGAAACAGAGGTTCTCAAAGAGCGCATGCAGATTATCGAAGAGCTGGGCGATTAGGCGCGTCATTGCGCGACGCCCTTCGTACCGTCGGCGTCCCCGCCGACGAAGCACACCTGCGTAGCGTCGGCGTCCCCGCCGACGAAGCACACCTGCGTAGCCTCAGCGTCCCCGCTGACGACCAACTCTGGTGCGACGCCATTCCTGGCGTCGCAGCCCTCGCGCCGACGCCCCCCAAACCCGTACCGTCGGCGTCCCCGCCGACAGTGCTTGGACAGGAATGTCCAAGCCACAGAGCGTCTGCCGACAGGGTGTGCTTGGACAAGAATGTCCAAGCCACGGAGCGTCCGCCAACGATGCTTGGACAGGAATGTCCAAGCCACTCTTGCGCAGGTGCGACGCCATTCGTGGCGTTGGGTGGTGGGGGGGTGGTCTCATTTCCTCAATAGAGTTTCCCTTGCAAGACAGTAGTCGCACAACGCCTGTCATTCCGAGCTGCAGGCGAGGAATCTCTACCTACTCAGGAACTTTCTCGAACATTCTCACTCAGTAACTTCGTCGGCGGGGACGCCGACGCTACGAAGGGGGTTGACAGTGTAGCGCGACGCCAAGAAAGGCGTCGCACCTGTGCGCGTGGGTTGGAGGTTGCATAGTGTAGCGCGACGCCAAGAAAGGCGTCGCACCTGTGCGCGTGGCTTGGAGGTTGCACGGTGCAGGCGACGCCAAGAAAGGCGTCGCACCTGTGCGCGTGGTTTGGAGATTGCATAGTGTAGCGCGACGCCAAGAAAGGCGTCGCACCTGTGCGCGTGGGTTGGAGGTTGCACGGCGCAGTGCGACGCCAAGAAAGGCGTCGCACCTGTGCGCGTGGGTTGGAGGTTGCGCGGTGCTGTGCGACGCCAAGAAAGGCGTCGCACCTGTGCGCGTGGGTTGGAGGTTGCACGGCGCAGTGCGACGCCAAGAAAGGCGTCGCACCCTATGCATATATGCAGGGGAAAACTGCTTCCTCTCCGCAGGGGGGAGGAAGCAGTT
>CALGZO010000237.1 GCA_937934465.1 uncultured Fimbriimonadales bacterium
AACAGTTCGCGCACGCGCACTTGGAAGTTCGGGAGCAGCGCGCCGCCTGTGAGCGTATCGTCAGCGTGCAGCACCTCCACTTCCAGCAGGGCTTTGTAGCGGTACACCTGCTGGCGGTCGGGGAACAGCAGCCACACCTCGCGTGCGCCCGATTCGAAATACTCCAGCACTTTCTGGTGCAGGTCTTTGAGGTTCTCGGATGGGGAGACAATCTCCACTGCCAGGTCGGGCGCGCCGTCGATGAAGTCGACGGGCGACTCGCCATGGGGCAGGCGTTCGCGCGTCATCACGGAAGCGTCGGGGCTGCGGATGTTGCCGCTCGCCATCCGAAACCCGACCGCCTCGCTGTAGACCACCATTTGAGGGGGCTTCGCGTGGTGGAGTCGCGCGATGACGCCGCTGGTGATTTCCCCGTGTCTCCCTCCTGTGGGCACGATATATAACCTCCCGTTGACCAGTTCGTGCTTGCGCCCATCATCAGGCAGGTTCAGCAAATCCTGCTCGGTGTAGCGGCGTTTGCGTTTGGGTTGCGCTTGCGCGGTTGTCATCATCTCACCCGTCAGTAAGTGTACCCTGCACTACGCAGACAACACGCTTGGTGTTGCAGGGCGTCTACTCAAACAGTTCGCGCACGCGCACTTGGAAGTTCGGGAGCAGCGCGCCGCCTGTGAGCGTGTCGTCAGCGTGCAGCACCTCCACTTCCAGCAGGGCTTTGTAGCGGTACACCTGCTGGCGGTCGGGGAACAGCAGCCATACCTCGCGTGCGCCCGATTCGAAATACTCCAGCACTTTCTGGTGCAGGTCTTTGAGGTTCTCGGATGGGGAGACAATCTCCACTGCCAGGTCGGGCGCGCCATCGATGAAGTCGGCAGGGGGCTTGCCATCGGGCAGGCGTTCCTTACGCATCAGGGCAAAATCGGGGCTGCGGATGTTGCCGCTCGCCATCCGAAACCCTGTGCTGGAGTCGAAGGAATGCATGGTTTCCGGCAGCAGCGCGTAAGTGATTCCTGAGAGCTTGGAGCCAATCCATCCGTGTCTGCCGCCTGTGGGCACAATACATAGCCTCCCGTTGACCAGTTCGTATTTGCGTCCGTCCTTCGGCAAGCGCAGCAGGTCTTGCTCGGTGTAGCGGCGTTTACGCTTGGGTTGGGCTTGCGCGGTTGCCATCGTCTCACCCGTCGGTAAGTGTACCTTGCGCTGCGTGGATGTGCATCACGGTGCGATTGCGCGTGGTGTGCAGGTACTGTTGCACGGCGCGTTGCACATCGTCGGGAGTGATGGCGAGCAAGCGTTCGAGGGCGCGGTTGACGCCGTCAGGGTCGCCCTCGAACGCGGCGAAGTACGCCAGTCCCAAGGCGCGTCCGAGGGGGCTTTGCATACCGTAGTAGAGGTTATCGCTCCAGCGTTGGGCGAGCAGCTGGGCGCGCACGCGCTCCAGCTCGCGTTCCGACACGCCTTCCTGCGCGAGTTTTTGAATCTCCTCGTAGAGCGTCGCTTCCACGCGCTCTGGCTCGGCGGTCGGGTGGTGGAGTACGAACAGTCGGAAGAGGCTGGGTGCTGGGCGCGCCTCCACGCCGCCCGATACACTCACGGCAATCTGCTCTTGCTTGATGAGTCGCTGATAGAGGCGCGAGGCGCGTCCATCCGCCAGCAGGTCTGCCGCGATTTGCAGCGCGTCGTTCTCAAATGTGCCGCGCGGCGGTATCTTCCAGCACACGGCGACGGCTGGCACGCTTGCCAGCGCGTCGTGGAACACCTCGCGTCGCTCCTCGCGCTCCGGTTCCGACACATCGACTGCAGGGGGCGCAGGCTGCGAGGGAATGTCGGCGAAGTACCGCTCAATCCACTCGCGCGCGGTCGCCTCGTCGTAGTCGCCTGCCACTGCCAAAATCGCGTTGTTGGGCGCGTAGTAGGTGCGGAAGAACGCCTGCACATCCGACAGCGTTGCGTTGTCCAAGTCGTCCATCGAGCCGATGATGGAGTGCTGGTTTGCGAAGTTGTCGTAGGCGATTTCGCGCAGGCGTTCCAGCGCACGAGCGTAAGGCTGATTGTCCACACTGAGCCGACGCTCCTCCTTGACCACCGCGCGTTGATTGTCCAAGTTCTCTTGCGATACTTGCAGCGAGCGCATCCGATCCGACTCCAGCCACAGTCCCAGCGGCAGTTTAGAAGCGGGCAGCAGCTCGAAGTATGCCGTCAGGTCGTAGGAGGTGAAGCCGTTCAGCACGCCGCCGTTCGACTCCACATACTTAAAGTGCATCTCGCGGGGCACATGCGCTGAGCCTTGAAACATCATATGCTCGAACAGGTGCGCGAAGCCTGTTTTGCCGCGCGGCTCGTTGACGGAGCCGACTTTATACAGCACCAGCACGGCGACGGTCGGCGCGACCGCGTGCGGCGAGAGGATAACCTGCAGACCGTTCGGTAGCGTGTAGGTCTCATACTCGATGCGCGTGAGCATGTGGCAAGTATACCCCTTCAGCCGTAGCGTCGGCGTCCCCGCCGACGAGTAGGCTGGTGCGACGCCATTCTTGGCGTCGCAACGCCACTGTCCCCGCCAATAGAACTCGCGACGACAGGAATGTCGTCGCGCCTGTTGCAGCGTCGCTGTCCCCGCCGACGAGCCGTGCAGGTGCGACGCCTTTCTTGGCGTTGCAACGGCACTGTCCCCGCCAATCAAACCCGCGACGACAGGAATGTCGTCGCACCTGTTGTAGTGTCGGCGTCCCCGCCGACGAGCAGGCAGGTGCGACGCCTTTCTTGGCGTCGGTAGGTGAGTGTCCCCGCCAATAGAACCCGCGACGACAGGAATGTCGTCGCACCTGTTGTAGCGTCGCTGTCCCCGCCGACGAGCCGTGCAGGTGCGACGCCTTTCTTGGCGTCGCAACGCCACTGTCCCAGCCAATAGAACCCGCGACGACAGGAATGTCGTCGCGCCTGTTGCAGCGTTACTGTCCCCGCCGACGAGCCGTGCAGGTGCGACGCCTTTCTTGGCGTCGGTAGGTGAGTGTCCCCGCCAATAGAACCCGCGACGACAG
>CALGZO010000238.1 GCA_937934465.1 uncultured Fimbriimonadales bacterium
CACTCTTACGCGACGCGCTGCTCCAGGCGCTGCGCCCCGATGAACACACGCTCCTGAACTCGCTGGGGATTGTGCGGTGTATCATCGGGCGTCAAGCCGTCGCCGAGCTCCCCGACGAGCCGCCCGGCGTGCGCGTCGACCGCTACAGCTACCTCCCCGTCGACGCCGACGCGCTGATTGGCGAGCCGCCTCCGATTGTCGGATTACAGCCCGTGCGCCCGTTTGAGATTTACATGCAGCGCAAGCTCTACCTGCATAACGGGCTACACGCGCTGATTGCCTACTTGGGCGCGACGCGCGGCTACACGACCATCCAACACGCGCTTCAAGACCCCGAAATCTATGCGCTGTTCGTGCAGGGCGCAAGCGCGCTCTCCAAAGCCTTCCTCAAGAAGCATTCTTTCGATGCGCAGGAACACGCCGCCGCTGTGCAGGACATCCTCGCGCGAATCCAAGACCCCCATATGGACGACCCGATTGCCCGCGTGGCGCGTGAGCCGTTGCGCAAGCTGCGCCCCGACGATCGGCTGGTGGGCGCATATCGGCTGCTGATGGAGCAGGGCGAAGACCCGACGCCGTTCCGCAAAGCGATACTCGCCGCGCTGGCGTACAACGACCCCAACGACGCCGAGTCGCAACAGTTGCAACAGATGATTCGCGAGCGCGGCGCGGAATGGGCGCTACGCGAGTGGTGTGGACTGCCAGAGATTTAGAACTCGCTGCCCAGCGCGCCCACGGGCTGCCCGAACTGCCCATACCCGAAACGCGAGAAACTGGGCAACGCCTTCACGCGCAGAAACACCTGTAGCCCCGTGTCGCGCCGAAAGCCGAACGGGTTGTCGATGTAGCGCACCTCCAGCTCGGCGCAGTGCAAATCGTACACCCACAGCAGCTGGCGCGACTCGAAGCGGTTGAGGTAGCCGTTGTACTGCGTCAGGAAAGAGATTCGCGAGCGTCCCCACTTGAGCGAGTCGACGCGCAGGAACACGCTGCCCCAGCGGGCGCGTTCGGGGTCGTAGCGGGCGGCGAGCGCGAGACGCGACGCGCCGAACCGCCACTGCACATCGGTCTGCAGACTGCGCCAACGCTCGCGGTTCAGGTCATAGCCCAGCTGCGTGCGCCAGCGCAGCCACTCGGCGGGCTGATACTCCAAGTTGGCGCTGAGCAGACTCCATGGATCGCGTCCCCTGTCGTCGGCTTGCAGGTCGTAGCTGGTCTGCGCCGCGAGTCGCCAGCCGCCGCCGATGCGCCACTGCAACTCGCCGCTAAGCAGGTTGTACACGCCCGTCCGATCGAGACCGAGCGGGCTATAGCCATACGGGCGCAGGTAGTTCCAACGCAGCCCCAGCTGCGATGAGCCGCCCAACGGCAGTCGCTGCTCCAGCGTAGACTGCAGCACATACTGCGCTGTGTCGTCGCTGTAGTAGGTTTGGCGGAATCGGTAGTTCCAAGTGGCGGCGGGGCGCGAGTCGGCGCCGCGAGCCTGCCTGCCTGTGCGTCCCTGCCACTCGAAGGCGTACCGTTCGCGCGTGAGGCGGGTTTGGAACCCCTCGGCGAATCGCCCGACGCTCACACTCAGGCGCGAGTCGGGCAGCGGCAACCCCAACTGACGCGCCGACGCCGAGAGGCTTAGTTCGGGCAGACGCTCTAACCCGCCGAAGACGGTCGTCTCGCCCACGGGTATGAACCGCTCGAAGTCCAGCTGCAGGGCGGCGTCGCGCTCTAAGGCGTAGCGCAGGTTCGCCCGAAGGTTCCACTGCCGATTGCCCGCGCGGTCGCCTGTGAAGCGGTTCTCGAACTCCAAATACTCGCTGGAGAGGTTGCTCTGCAGGCGTCCGAGAGTGCGCGTGTCTTGCAGGCTGGCGGAGCGGTTGGCGTTTTCGAACGCGCCTGTGCGGTTGCGGCTCTCGGCGAGGCTCAGGCGCGACTGACCCGTGCGGCTGGGCAGCGTCCAGTCGGTGCGCAGGTTCCACGCGGTGTTGCCCGTGAAGAGTTGATAGCTGTTTTGGCGGTACTCGGCGTTCCAGCGGGTCTGCACCGCGCCGAAGTTCTGCCCGTGCTGCAGGCGTCCTGTGAGGTTATTGCTGCGCTGGTTCAGGTCGCGCAGCCAATACAGGTTCAGGTCGCCCCGCGCGTAGTTCTGCTGTAGGTTCACGCCCAGCCCGCGCTTTTGCATCAGATCGAAGCGCAAGTTGCCGAGCGCGCCCTGCGCCAGCAAGTAGGCGATGGCGTAGCGGATGTAAAGCCCCTCCTCTTCGGTGAAGCCTGCGTCTGGCAGGGGCGAGGTATCGCCTTGACGCAGCGGCACGACCACATACGGCACGCTCAGCACGGTGCGTCCCAAGATGCGCAGGCGCACATTGCGCAACACGGCGCGCTCGCCCGCCGTCGCCTGCACCGTCTCTGCGCTCCAGTGGAAGTGGGGATGCTCCAGATTGCATGTGGTGGCGGTGCAATCTTCGCCGTGAACTTCGGTCTCGTTGCCCTCCAATCGCTCGCCCTGCAGAAAGAGGCTGTCGAGCAGGCGGTTCTCGGTGAAGGCGGGTTTCAGCTCTGCGCGTCCGCGCAGCAGCGTCCAGCGTCGCTCGCGCGCGAACAGGGTCAACTCCTCGCCGCGTGCGAGCAGATTCTCGCTGCTTAGGCGCACGCCGTCCAGAAAGCGGTACTCCGCGCGGCGCGCCGAGCCGAGCAAGCGCGTCCCCTCCAAAAGATACTCACGCCAACGCGCGCTCACCGACTCGCCCTGCACTACATCGGCGGCGCTGTCGTAGCGGAGTGCGCTCTGAGTCTGGAACTCTATCGGCTCCCCCTGCGGCTGTCCGAACGCGGCAGCAACCAAGCACGCTGCGATGAACCCGACCGCTCGCACGCAGGAGAGTGTACCTGAGGGCGCGACGCATCCCGCCGCGCCCCCTGAACATCAGAACAACCGAAATGGGGTAAACGATAGAAAGACGCCGAACAAATCCCCGTCGCGCGTCTGATTGTGGCGTGAATAGTAGGTGTAGAGGTATGCGGCGTCGTTAATTTTGCGTCCTGCGCCGAGACTGGTGTACGCCGTGCCGTCGGGATACTTGAAGTATTCCAACGCGACATCCACGCCGAACGGCAGCGAAGTCTGGAACGCGCTGCTCCAGCCCGTCTGGTTGCGCTGACGGTAGACGCCCAGATGAAACACGCCAAACGACGCGCTCTGAGTGCCCACCACATAGTAAATCGGGTTGGCGTCTTCAGCGAGATTGAGTGCGCCGACCGCAACTCCCGGCGAACGCCCCGACGGCGGCGTCAACACGAAACGCGCATTCCCCAAAGTTTGGCGCGATTGGCTGTTGTCGAACCCCACGAAGTCCACGCCGAAATCGAAGCGGTCGGTCAGCATCAGCTGGGTGTAGAAGCATCGAGTACGAGTTTGGCTGTAAGTGTTCGGAACGCCGAGCTGCTCGGTTGCCAAGTAGACCGAGCGCGGCGAACACAGGTTCGCCGTCGGCATAAACACGACAGTTTCGGGGATTGCCAGCGCCCCCGATACGCCCAAGATGCTCAGTGAAAGCGCGATTATCCAGCGTTGCATCGGTTTTCACCTCTCTACGCCGAATGTTCCATAGTGCGCAGGAAATTAGCAATCGCTCTTGAAACAGTGCGTATGCTACGACGATGGCTTGGCAGTTTCGGCTGGGTGGGATTGTCGGCGACGGTCTGGGGCGCGCCGCAAGGCGACGCACGCCCGCTGCACGACCCGATGCGCCCCGTGATGGAGATTGGGCGCACTTATGTAGTATTGCAATATCACACGAAGACGCCCACTGAAACGCGCGTGCAGATACGCGCCAGCAACCTGCCCATGACGGCGTGGCGTCCGACCAACCAGCGAACCGACCTGTGGGCTGGCAAGGATGTGCGGACAGTGAACGGCGAGGCAGGCAAGCGCACCTATCACCGCCTGCGTATCACAGGGCTGAAGCCCGGAACCCGCTACTACTACCGAGTGTATGACCCAGACCACCAGCCCACCCGTGAGGAGCAACGCTGGGGCGCAACCCCGCCGTGGCGACGCGAATACGCCTTCGCCACGCTCGCGCCACGCGGCTATAAGACCATCATTCGGCTGCCCGTGAAGGTGCTGCTGATGCCGAATGTAATTAATGTATCCTCGGCGTACCAAGACCCCGCCAACCCTGCGCCGCCGCCCCCCAAGATGACCGACGCCGAGTTCCAGCGCATCCTCGAGGAGTATGCGATTGCTGCACGCTACTTCTGGGTCAACAGCGGTATGCGGTTCTGGGTCGATTTCCAGTTTTTTGTCGACGACCGTTGGCAACGGTGGGGCGAGGAGCCTGCCGAAGCGTCGGGGTTCTACAAGGGGTTGCCCCCGTGCCGCTCGTGGGCAGGGGTGGACTTCGCGCCGCCAGGCGGAGGCGCGTTTACAATCGTGGACACGCGCGACATCACACGCGCGAACACGCAACCCGTCTATGAAGAGCAACCCTACGCTGGGCAGATTGAGCAGGCGTTCCCCCGACGCTGGAACCCGCAGAAGAAGGCTTGGGAGTACTACCCCAGCGGCGGCGGCACTTACGGCGTGGACGGCTTCCCCGATGGTATCCCAGGTCGCAGCCAGTTTCTCGGCGGCGGCGACACCGCGTGGCTGGTCGCGCACGAGTTCCACCATCAGATGGAATCGTTCGGCGCGTTCTCGCTCGCCAACCGCGAGGACGAGCGCATCGTGTTCAACCATCCCGACCCCCGCTACCGACGCACGAACCCCGATGGCTCCGTCGCGATGAACCCGTGGAACACGGCAGGCAAACATGGCGAACACTGGAATGTGATGGCGTATTGGGACCGCCAGCTCAGCGACGCGCAGTGGCTGCGCCTCTACTTCGGCGAGGCGATTATCGTGCGCGACGCGGACGGCGACGGCTTCCCCGACGACGACCCGCGCCTGCCGCTTGACGAGAAACGGTTCGGCGCCGACCCGCGCCGCGCCCAGACCGACGGACAGATGAACGACCTCCACAAGGCGATGCTCAGCACTTGGACGCCCGCGCCCCTGCAAAACACCTTCGTCAAACCCGCGTGGCAATCGCGTATCCCCAACCCGCGCCTAACAGACCAAGACGGCGACGGCTTGCCCGACACGATAGACCCCTACCCGCTCTATCCGTGGCAGCCGTTCGTGTGGTATGCACGCGCAACAGTGGACGGCGACCCCAGCGAGTGGGAACATATCCCGCCAGCAGGCGTGCTGGAGCAGGATGGGCTGAAACTTACCTTCAAACACTGCCACGACGGGGACTACTACTACGCCATGTTTGAAATCACAGGCGACTGGGATCGGCTATACGCGGGTTTCGACGGCGAGGGGCAGGGCGTCTACAGCACGGAGAGCGTCTTCCAATTCGAAGCGCGCAATCGCGGCGAGGTGGAGGCGCGCACGCTCGGGCGCGACGCGCCCGGCTTAAAGTGGAAAGCCGCCCGCCGACGCGACCGCACAACAATCATCGAACTCAGCATCCCCAACGGGGGCGAGAGCCGTTGGTTCTGGCTGGGCGGCGGACGCGAAATCGGCGTCTACGCTAACCTGTACCGCGCCAACGGCACTGGCTACTCCCTCTACGAACCCTACGATGTGTTCTATTGCATCATGAAAGAGCCGTCAGGCGCGCTGCCGATACCAGATGGCGCGCCTGACGAACTCGCACGCGAGCAGGCGACGCGCGTCTTCACGCCCGCCAACGCCGAAGGCTTATCCATCGGCGCAGGGTGGCAACTGCGCGACGGCGCATGGGTCTGTGAGGGACACGAAGAGGCGCACCTGCGCCTGACAGGGCTGAACGCCACCGAGTTCGACCTGTGGGTGGCGCTGGAAGCCGTGCAGGACGGCATCCTCGCCGCTTTCTTGACGACCACGCCTGAGAACGCGATGAACGCAGGGCGCGACTATGTGCTGTTCGTGGGCGGCTACGCGAACACGCGCACGCGATTGCGACTTTTCGGGATGGAAACGGGCGACAGCGAGCAGATGATGACCCCAGGACGCCACACGCTCCAACTCTCGCGGCGCGACGGCAAAATCTGGGCGCTCCTCGACGGCAAGCCCATCCTCTACGCACGCGACCCGAACCCCAGCCAGCCGATAGGAACCCTCGCGCTCATCGGCGGCTACAGCGGCAAGCAGCGCGTCTACGAAATCCGCGCCCGATGGCAATGACGAGCCAGAACCTCGGCTCGGGTATACCCGTCTACGGGAGAAGGCGACGATGAGCTTCGCAGGTCTCACATCGAAGCATCGCACGCAGCCCGATTGGAAAGTGATCGACCCTGCTTGTGGCGAGGGCGTCTTCCTCGAATGCGCCTTGGAGCGCGGCGCGCAACAGGTCATCGAAATCGCCCCTGAACCGCTGGAGCGCGCCCGTGAGAAACTACGCCCCTACGACGAGCGCGTGCGCCTGTATCTGCAAGATGGACTACTGCCCATTCAAGACCCCGCCCCCTACTGGCAATCCCCCTACGCCGCCGTGGTGGACTACAGCCGCGCCGAAAGCAGCAGCCACCAATCCTAAAAGGTATAATCGCCTCGCAGGAGGGAGGCAATTACCGCGCACGGCAAACGCACGGAATGGGAAGTGGCAATCTTGGGAACGCTGGTGGTGGCGTTCCTCTTTGTGTATTACATTCAACCCTACTCGATTGAATCGCTGCGCT
>CALGZO010000239.1 GCA_937934465.1 uncultured Fimbriimonadales bacterium
CAATCCCACCAGCTGAAACGCCAACGCCGGGTTCACGCGCTTGCTATCGGAGGGGCACAACATAATATCGCCGTTCTTCTGGTAGGGAACCAACGCTTGGTAAAACGAGAAGACACACACACCGCTACCTGTGAACTGAAGGTATAGGTTAACTGGGAATGTATCGTCGTAGTCTTGCGCGTAGAGCAGCACTGCCGTCGCCGACTGACGCAGATTGCTGATACACTGGGTCGAGCGTGCGCGTTCACGCGCCTGCGCAAACACAGGGAACAGAATCGCCGCCAAGATTGCGATAATCGCAATCACGACCAGCAGCTCAATCAGTGTGAAACCGTCTCTGTTGGAACGAGCTCTTCGCATAGACACCACCGCACCGTAGCATACCTTTACATCCTCTTAATAATTCTGTGATTCAAATCACGGAACCGACGACTTGGCAAAAGGTAAAGTAGATGCGGAGGTGCGATATGAACCTACCTGAACTATCGTACACACAGTACTGGCTCGTATTCAATGTGTTGTCCCTCACCGTAGCGGTGATGGGAGCTTCTGGGCTGTTCTTCCTGATGGCTCGGAGCTATGTCGCGCCGAAGTATCATATCGCGCTCTATCTCTCTGCGTTAGTTGTGTTCATCGCGGGTTATCACTACCTGCGTATCTTCGAGAGCTGGCAAGGCGCCTATGTGCTTAGTCAGTCCGGCACATATGTCCCGTCGGGGAAGCCGTTCAACGACTTCTACCGCTACGCGGACTGGATTATCACTGTGCCGTTGCTGCTGACGGAGCTGATTTATGTGATGGCGTTGCCACGCGCGAAGACCAACAGCCTCATCACGCGCTTGGTGATTGCAGCGGTGCTGATGTTGGCTTTGGGCTATCCTGGAGAAATAGAGCGCGAGAACATGACGATGCGTACCGTCTGGTTCGTGCTGAGCTGCATTCCGTTCGTGTACATCTTGTATGTGCTGTATGGCGAGCTGAGCCGCGTGCTGAGCGAGGCGAAGTTCGCCCCGCGCGTGAATCAGCTGATTGGCACGACCCGCACCCTGCTACTTATTTCGTGGCTGTTCTATCCGATTGCTTATCTTGCGCCCATGGTGGGCGTCAGCGGCGCGGTGGGCGAAGTGGCGCTCCAAGTCGGCTACAGTATCGCCGATTTGACCGCCAAGGCGCTCTTCGGCGTGATGCTGTACCTCATCGCGCGCGAGAAGACACTCTCGGAAGAGCCAGCCTACGCAACCCAGACTGCTAGCTGATTCTCCTTCCTCTCTCCGACGCTAAGCCCCCGCACTGCGCGGGGGCTTTCGCTATTTGGGGGTACAATTCTCGCGATGCGAATCGAAGTAGTTGAGCATCCGCTCGTGAAGCATATTCTGACGCGCCTACGCGACGCAGAGACCGAACCTGCTCAGTTTCGCGCCTTGGCGCGGCAACTCACACTGCTGCTCGCCGTGGAAGCGACGCGCGACCTGCCCCTGCGCGAGCATCCCGTGCAGACGCCGTTGGAGCCGACCACAGGGCACTCGCTGGCGCAGCCGATAGTCGCCGTACCCATCCTACGCGCAGGGCTGGGCATGCTGGAAGCGATTACCGAGCTGTTCACTGATGTGCGCGTGGGCTATATCGGGCTGGAGCGCGATGAGCGTACCGCCGTCGCACGCGCCTACTACTGCAAGCTGCCGCCAATAGGCGCAAGCCGCGTGCTGTTGTTAGACCCTATGTTGGCGACGGGCGGCTCGGCGGCGCAGGCAATCGAGGTGCTTATCAACGCAGGCGCGCGCGACATCGTGCATGTCTGCGTCGTGGCTGCGCCTGAAGGCGTGCAACGGCTCAACAAGCAGTTCCCACAAGTGCGAATCGTCGCCGCCTCTTTAGATTTGGGGCTGAACGACCGAAAATTCATCGTGCCGGGCTTAGGCGATTTCGGCGATCGGCTCTATGGCACAGGGGCGCGCTAACAAAAATGGGCTAACCTTGTGGGTCAGCCCAAAAGCGGGTGGGACATCCGTGTCCCTGATGCTTCGTAGAGTGTGCCGATGTTAGCCTCTACAAAGGTCGTCCTCCTGACGACATCTTAGTTATACCCTATGCGTGGGGGCTATGTCAACCCCCCCCACGCTGTTAGGGCATCCGAAACATGACCAGCATCTCCATCGTTCGATCTTCGATTTGGCGCAGGACGCGCAGGCGCACCGCGCGACCTGATGGAAGCTCGCTCAGCGCGCGCTGCAGTTCGGCGACAGTTTGGACAGGCGTGCGTCCGACCGCGATAATCACATCGCCCTCGAACAGCTCGCCCGATGCAGGGCTGTTCGGCGCGACGCTCCGCACATAGACGCCTCGCGCGTTGCCCAATTCGCGCTGCATTTCGTTGGGTATCTCGCCCACCTCGATTCCCAATCGCTCCAGCACGCCTTGCTTCACTTCTCGCGCGGCTGGCGATTCGCCCGACTCGGACGCATCCTCAGGGTGCGTCGTCAGGGTGGCTTCTAAATCGATTCGCTTCCCGTCGCGCAGCACGCCCAGGCGCACTTTGGCGTTGGGACCCTTGTCGGCAATCATCGTGCGGAACTGGCTCTCGTTGCGGATAGGCGTTCCGTCCACCTCCACAATCACATCGCCGGGCTCGATTCCAGCGCGTGCGGCGGGGGTATCGCGTTCTACCGAGCGTATCAACACGCCTTGCTCGGCTTTCAGCTCCTCACGCATATCGGCGGGGATGTCGGTCAGCGCAACGCCCAGATAGCCGCGCTGGTAGGAGCCTTGCTCAATCAGTTGACGCACGATGGTCTTCACTCGATTGATGGGGATGGCGAAGCCGATGCCCACATTACCGCCCATCAGCCCGCCCGCGACGATAGCCGTATTGATGCCGATTACTTCGCCGCGCGAGTTGACGAGCGGACCGCCAGAGTTGCCAGAGTTGATAGCGGCGTCGGTCTGTATCAAATCGGCGTAGTCGCGAACGCGCCCCTGTCCGGGGATGACCTCGCGACGCCCAACCGCGCTAATGATGCCCATCGTGAGCGTGTTCTCTAATCCGAACGGGCTGCCAATCGCGAACGCTATCTGTCCGGGCTTCACTTGCGACGAGTCGCCCAAGGCAGCAGCGGGCAGGTTGTCGCGATTCACCTTGATAACGGCGATGTCCGCGCTTGGCGCACGCAACACTTCGCCTTTGGCTTTCGTGCCGTCGTAGAAGGTCACCTCCACATCGGTCGCGTCGGCAACCACATGGTCGTTGGTCACGATGTATCCGTCGCTGCGAATAATCACGCCAGAGCCTTGCCCTTGAAAGGGTTGTTCAGGGACGAGGGGGATCTCGAAACGCTCGCGCCCGAAGAAGAACTCGCGCCTACCCTCGCGTGGGCGTTGAGCAGCTTGTCGAGTGGCGCGGATATGCACAACTGTCGGTTGAACAGTCTCCGCCACGCGAGTCAGGGCAGACTCTAAGCTCGTCAGGGTTGCCTGCTCTTGGGGAGTGAACGAGACGACGGCGCGCTCTTGGGCAATCGCGCCGCCTTGCAACGCGACATAAGTAATCGCTGCGCCAATCAATACACCCAAACCCAGAATCAGATGCCAACGCTTCACCATTTCTCAACCTCCTATCGCAACGATTCCACGATTTTCGGCTCTATGGGGATAGAACTCCACTCGCTCGCAGGTTGATACCCCATTAGTGGGTCTGACGGCTGCGCCAAACTGGGCATCAGCGACGAATCGGGCGGAGGGGTGGAATAGTACGGAGATTTGCGAACCGAGAGGAGCGCTGAGGGACGATAGGCGGAGAACATTTCGTGGTAAGGAATGGGATTGAGCATTGGCGAGTTGGTAATCACAGTAGTTGAGGAAATCGTATCGGGCGGCGTTGTTGGGGTCGTGGTTTTGTCATCCGACGCGCCCCAGAACGCTATCGCCGCTGCGAGCGCGAATCCACCCGCATATTGCCACCAGCGCGTCGCGCGCCAGCGAATGAGAACCGCGCGACGCGGAGCAGGCGCACTCTGACGCACCAATAATAGTACATGCTCGGGACCGCGCCGTGAGGCTACAGAGGGCATCTGGCGGAGCATCTGCTTGGTGCGCCTTAGGGTTTCTAACTCTATAGAACACTCAATACACTGCTCCAAGTGGCTGCGGATTTGCTGTTGCTCGACTCCTGAAAGTTCGCAATCTAAGTACGCGGAAAGGCGAGACTGCACATAGCGACAATTCATTTCATTTCACCTCGCTCGAAGAGATTGGGATGGCGTTTTTGGATGTAATCACGAAGCTGCTTGCGTCCTCGATGGATGCGGGATCGCACGGTGCCGATGGAGGTGTTCATAGCCTCTGCAATCTCCTCATAGGAGTTGCCCTCCAAGTCGGCTAACACAACGGCAACTCGGAACTCGGGCGAGAGGTGCTGCAAGCCTTCGTGAATTGCCTCGATATACTCTTTGTTCAGCACTTGCTCCATCGGACTCGGCGACAGATCGGGCAAATCGAGGGCTGTGCCTTCCTCGCCGTCGTCCGTGCTATAGGTTTCATCGATGGAGATTGTTCGTAGCCGTCCCCGACGCCGATACTCGTCGATATAGAGGTTCGTGAGGATGCGCGTGAACCAGTTCATAAACGGCATACTGCGGTCGTAGCGGTCGAAGAAGCGATACGCGCGTAGAAACGCCTCCTGCACGAGGTCTTCCGCGTCGGCGGTGTTCCCCGTTAGGCGGTAGGCGATGTTGTACGCCTGCTGGTAGTGTTTGTAGACCAGCTCGTCGAACTCACGCTGGATGAGCTCATCCATAGGTTTTAAGACCGCCGTGTGGGTCATCACCGTCTCCATCACAAGGGTATACGCACGATGGAACGGTAGAGTTCCCCCCCCACACGCAGTCGTCCCTCCTTCGCGTTTTTAGACGCCTGATAAGTGTACCATGTTCCGCATCGAGCTTAGGACAAGCTCGCGCCGCCCCCGTTGGGTGAGATGAAATCTGGGGAATGCGCCTGCTCTGAACTCACGGGGTCAGAGTCTTCGCCTTGGATAAATGCGGGTTGAGCGACGGCGTACAGTTCGGGGCTAAGCCACCAGAACCGCAGCCAGCTTCCCTCGATGCGCCCTGCAGGCAAGTCGGTCTCTAACTGGAGGAACAGCTGTTCGATGGCGGCGCGTTTCCGTTCGCCCGACACAAGGAACCAGATGGAGCGCGCGGCGTTCAGCGCGGGCAGGGTTAGGGTGAGGCGTTGGCGCGGTTCGGTCGGCGCAAGGCTCGGAACCACCCAGCGCTCGGTCTCGTCCAGTGCAGGCGATTGGGGGAACAGCGAAGCGATGTGCCCATCGTCGCCCACCCCCAGCAACACTAAATCAAACATCGGATGCGACGCCTCCGCGCCAAAGTATCGGCGCAGCTCCCTTTCGTAGGCGCGGGCGGCTTCGTCGGGGTCGGCGTAATGCGTCGGCATCGGATGGATGTTCTCCTCAGGCAGGTTCACCCGACGCAGCCAAGTTTCGTAGGCTAAGTAGTAGTTGCTCTGCGGGTCGTCGTGAGGCACATACCGCTCGTCGCCCCAGAATAGATGCACGCGCGACCAGTCCAGCGCGTTGCGATAGCGCCGCGTCGCCAGCAACAGATAGAGCGGCTCAGGCGTCTTGCCGCCTGAGAGCAAAAGGCTACAGGTCGGCTGCTTATGTAGGCGTCCGCGCAGGTATTCGATTAGCCCGTCCGCGACGCGCTCCCAGTCCAGTTCAAACGCCGTGCCGCGCGGGGTAATCTGTCCGTACAGCAACAGCAGTCGCATCAGCGCTTCTGCATCTGGGTTTTTCGCCAGCTGGTGCTTCAGCTGCTCGATGAATTGTCGCTTGTCGTCCATCAGCGCAATTATACTGCCCCGTAGCACGGACAATCCTGTCCGTGCGTGGGATGCTTGGACAAGACTGTCCCAGCCACCTTGTAGCACGGACAATCCTGTCCGTGCGCGGGATGCTTGGACAGGAATGTCCCAGCCACTTTGTAGCACGGACATTCCTGTCCGTGCGCGGGATGCTTGGACAGGACTGTCCCAGCCACCTTGTAGCACGGACACTCCTGTCCGTGCGTGAGTGCTTGGACAAGACTGTCCAAGCCACCTTGTAGCACGGACA
>CALGZO010000240.1 GCA_937934465.1 uncultured Fimbriimonadales bacterium
CTTCTGGAACAGCAGCGCGGGCGACATCATGAGCATCCGCGGCGACGGCACTGTGGCGGTGAAGGTGCTGGAAATCACAGGCGCCGACCTCGCCGAGAAGTTCCCCACTACCGACGAGGTGGAACCCGGCATGGTCGTGGAGATTGACCCTGACAACCCTGGTCATCTACGCAAGGCGCAGGGCGCGTACAATCGGCGCGTGGTGGGCGTGGTCGCGGGCGCGAACGGGCTGTCCAAAGGCATCGTGCTGGGCAACTTGGAAGGCAGCGAGAGCCACACTCCAATCGCGATGAGCGGGCGCGTGTGGGTCTACGCCGACGCCGCCGAACGCGCGATTGAACCTGGCGACTTCCTGACCACTGCCGACGCGCCTGGCTATGCGATGGCAGCCGACGACCTCGCCAAAGCGCAAGGCGCCATCATCGGCAAAGCTATGACCCGCTTGGAGAAAGGCAAGACGGGCATGGTGCTGGTGCTGGTCAACCTACAATAAGGAGGCGATGATGAAACGCTACTGGCTTCTCGGATGTTTTGCCCTGCTGATGGGCGTTGCGATGGCGCAGGAGGGTGACGCGCCGTTCCTTGATGGGGCGGTGCGTCCCGAATCGCAGACCGTTGCGCCCAAGCAGCCGCCCACGCTAATCGCGCCGCAGGCGAAACCGACGCGCATCGCGCTACCGCCCACCCAGCCGCCTTATCGCGGCAACCCTTCCCAAGGCGAAAGCACTGCGCAGCCGATTCTGAATGTTGGCTACTCGATGGATGCACCCCCGAACTTGATGGCTCGCGCACAGTGGCAACGGGTGAAGCTGTCCAACCGCGAGGGAGAAGCCCCTGTCGCGGGTTGGGTCGCTCACCTGCATCTGTACTCGCCGAACGCGGTCGGGCTGCGCCTCCAGTTTCAGGGGAAATCGCACCCAGACATTCAGATACATATCTACCAGCCCAACGGAGACGCCGTGCTGTCAGCGCATGCCTACCCCGACGAGGAAGGCTACTGGTGGGCGCCCACCCTCTGGAACAGCAATGTCATCGGCGTCGAAGTCTTCGTGCCTGAGTGGGTCAACACGCAGCTTGTCCCCGAAATCTCAGCAATCGGCTATATGTACGCGGGAATAGAACCCGATTTTTCCCCCGCCGAACTGGGGTGCCACCGCGATGTGACCTGCTACCCTGCCCACAACGACACCAAGCGCGCCGTTGCGCGTATCCTCTTTCCTGTAGGATCGGAGTGGGGGCTCTGTACAGGTCAGCTGCTCAATCGGACGGACACTGACTTTGCTCCCATCTTTATGACCGCCCAGCACTGCATCAGTACGCAGGCTTCGGCTCACGGGATGGAAGCCTACTGGTTCTACCAAACAGCGACCTGCAACGGCGCGCCCCCTGCTGTGAACTCTGTCCCTCGCACGCAAGGCGCTCTGCTGATCAAACAACATTACAGTTCCGATTGGACCTTGCTGGGATTATATGAGCCGCCTGTAGGCAATGTCTATCTCGGCTGGGATGCGAGCAATTGGTCGTCGGGCAACAGCGGAAGCGCGATACATCATCCTGGAGGCGCTTTCAAGCGCATAACTTTCTTCACCACCGACGGTACTCGTACGGGTTGTTACCGACAGTTGTGGTCATCGCAAGTGTATGTCGGCAACGGCACAATCGAGGGCGGTTCGTCGGGATCTGCGGGATTGGACAGCGATTTCCGCGTGCGCGGCAGTTGTGCTTGTGTGGAGACAGCGGGAGACGACGCCTTTGGCAACCCGATTTGGAAGTGTCCTACCGCCTCCGACCCTGTCTGGGTCGGTTGGGGACGGATGGATTTGGCGTACCCGAACATACGCTGGTACATCTTCCAAATGGCGAACCCGACCTTTGTGAACCGAGCGGTCAGCGGCGACCCGAATAACGGAGGCGACACGGAACGCGGCACTTCGAGCAACCCGTTCAATACCGTGTATGAAGGCACTTTCTGTGTGCCCACAAGCGGCACGGTGCGCATCGTGCCTGGCAACTACAACGAACGGTTCCGTGTGTGGCGCGCCATGCGATTGGAGCGCAGTGGAACTTCAGGCGTCGTGCGCATCGGCGCACCCTAACCCTACCCTTAACCCCTCTCCCCCCGTGCGGGAGAGGGGAGAAACACACTCTGAAGGAGGCATAGAATGAGCAAACTCATGCAGTTGATGGCTATCGCTGCTGTTGCGCTGCTAAGTATGATGTGCGCGAACGCCCAGTCGGGCGGCGGGTACGACCTGACCTGGTGGACCATCGACAGCGGCGGCGTCACTTTCGCCACAGGCGGCAGCTTCGATCTCGGCGGCACAGTCGGTCAGCCCGACGCAAGCAACGCGCTCACTGGCGGCGCGTTCAGCCTGACAGGCGGCTTCTGGTTCACGCCTGCCTGTATCGCCACCAACGGCGATGTGGACGGCAGCAGCTGCGTCGACGACGCCGACTTGCTTGCTGTGCTGTTCAACTTCGGCGCGACAGGTCTCAACCCTGCCGATGTGAACTGCGACAGTCAGGTGGACGACGCCGACTTGCTGATAGTGCTGTTCAACTTCGGCAGCGGGTGCTAACGCAGCTGTCCCTGACCAACCCCTTGCACGGTTCCCCCTCATCGCAGGGGGAACCTGCGGGATAAAGAGCTGAAAAAAACAGATTGGGAATTAGCATCACCATCCACGCCCACGAAATCCAACCCCGTAGCGCCAGCGTCTCGCTGACGAAAAAACGCCGACGCTATGGTGGGGTGTCGTAGCGTCAGCGTCTCGCTGACGAAAAAAAAACGCCGACGCGACGCTGGGGGGGGTGTCGTCGGCGGGGACGCCGACGGTACGGGTTATGTTGTCGGCGGGGACGCCGACGCTACGGTGGTGTTTTGTCGGCGGGGACGCCGACGCTACGAACGGTATTGTGCCATCACGCACCGGTGCAGTGGTGAACTCAAAATTCGTACCCTTGTCAGCCCCAATTAGCGGGTGAGGCTGCGCAGACTGCTTGCTGCATGCAGGAGAGTGCGCGCCCTACAGCGAATTTAAGGCTTGTGCGAGTTGGCTTTTTAGGCGGCACATTTGACCCTGTGCATTATGGACACTTGCGTCTGGCGGAAGAGGCGCGCGAGGCGATGGGGTTGCAGCAGGTGCTGTTCATCCCAGCGTTCGTTTCGCCGTTCCGCACGGATGAAACGCTCAGCGAGCCAGCGCATCGGCTTCAGATGCTTCGGTTAGCGACTCGAGACAACCCCTACTTCGCCGTCTCGGAAGTTGAAATCTCACGCGGCGGGGTATCCTACACTATCGAGACCGTACACGCCCTGCGCGAGCAGCATCCCGACGCCGAGCTGTACCTGATTATCGGCGCAGATGCGCTGAGCGACTTCATGACATGGCGCTGTCCCGAACAGATTGTCCAGGCTTGCACACTGCTTGCGGGCGTGCGCCCCGATTATGACTTGCAGGCGGTGATGCATACGCTGTCAGAAACGGTTCGCGCGCGCGTGCGTCCGATACCCACCACGCCGCTCCGCATCAGCGCAAGCGCGATACGCCAGCGCGTTCGCACAGGGCGCTCCATCCGCTATCTCACGCCCCCCGATGTGATAGAATATATACACCAACACCAGTTGTATCTGGAGCCTTAGCGATATGACGACGGAACAGAAGCGTCAAACGATTCTGGAGGCGGCGGAAGACGCCAAAGCCGAGCGCATCAGCGCGATCGATTTACGCGGCAAGACGCTTATCGCCGACTACTTCGTGGTCTGCAGCGGCAACTCGGATGTGCATATCCGCTCGATTGCGGAGAAGATACAAGACGCCCTACGCGAGGCGGGCGAGCGCGCCCTGCGCGTGGAGGGCTTCCGCGAAGCCACTTGGGTGCTGCTCGACTACGGCGATGTGGTGGTGCATGTGATGCGCGAGGAGACCCGTCAACACTATGGGCTGGAGGCTTTTTGGCAGAACGCGCCCATTATCGAGAGCTTACGGGAACAGGCAAGCGATGAATCGCGGATACGAGCTGGATCCGAAGCGGGACGAGATTGAGCGGTTGCTCCGCGCGGCGCACATCCACCAAGTGCGCGGCGAGCGCAGTCAGGCGCAGGCGCTGCTGCAGCAGGCGCTGGAACTGGACGCCGAGAACCCCAGCGTGTGGGAACTGCTCGGCGACTACCGACGCGAGGCGTCCGATTGGCAAGGCGCTCACGACGCCTATAAACGAGCGCACGAACTCGCCCCCCAAAACGCTGCGATTGAGCGCAAATACGCGGAAGCCGTGCTGCAACTGACGCGCCAGCAGGAGCAGTACCAGCAGTGGGAACGCGCGCTGGAAGGCGGCGAAGACGCCCCTATCGCGCCGCGCAACCCCGGCTTGGCGTTCATGCTCTCGTTGCTGATGCCCGGTGTGGGGCAGCTCTACAACGGGCAACTGCTCAAGGGCGGCGTCATCATCGCGATTGTGCTGCTCGGCTTACTGCTGTCGGGCGGCAGCGACTTCTTCTACAATCTCTTCGCATACTTGGTCAATCCCACGCGCATACGGGGCGGGCTTAGCGGTTGGCAGCTGACGGCAGGCGTCGCCGCGCTGATTGCGTGGTTCTATGCCTTCATCGATGCTCCCCTCACCGCCGCCGCACGCAACCGCCTGATATGAAGTTGCACCAACACCCCTGCCTGCAGGGGGAACCAACTGAGAAAAATCGGTTCCCCCTTGAAAAGGGGGACCCTGCAGGAGGGGGTTCCTCATACAACAGGCGGATTCTCGAACAGCCTCGACACCCCTTGACTTCACTGTCCATGATGGGGTATAGTAGCGTTGTTGATAGCAGTTGCAATTTGAAGCGCTGCTCAGGTAAACTTTCGAGGGGCAACGCCCCAACAGTGTCGAGAGATGTGGAGAGCCTCGCTCTCACACACTTAAAGTGTAGCACGCTGGGGTAGCGTAGTCGCTACCGTCAAACTTATCGTCCCCTAACATAGCGGGACAAATCACATTTAGGAGGGAATGCACAATGAAGCGAAACATCTTCGCTCGCAACGCAAAGTGGATGTCACTGGTGAGCTTTGCTCCGCTCGTTGTCAGTCTAAGCGGTATCCTTGTAGTGCTTAGCGCCTGCGGTGGCGGCGGCGGTGGCGCTACAGGTGGACCCAACGAAGACATCGTTGTAGGGACTTATGGAGTACGGGGAATTCGCTCGACAATCGACTCGTTGAGAACTATCAGGAACATTCCCGCTTCAACCAGCCGAACCCGAGGACGCCAGCAGGATGATTGTCCACAGATAAATGTTGGCGAAACAAGCGACGGACGGATATTCTTTGAGTTTGACTACGGCTCTGGTTGTGTCGATCCAGACGATGGAACCTTCACCCAAGGTAAGTTTACCTTGGTGTTCGAAGACCTCGAATTTGATGAGGACGGCGATCCCATTCGCTTTGGGTCCTTCGAGGTCAGGTATGCAAATTACAAGTCTGGGTCGGATCCACTGATCAATGGAAAGATTACCCTCTCGCCCAGCAGTTCAGGAGACTCTCTCAACATAACCCTGAACATAAGAGAAAATGTATCCAGTAACTGTGTTGTAGAGACACAGCTCTCTGGATCGATCACTTACACAGAAGGCTGGTTCACAGACTACTGGATTTTGAATGGCACTGGCGCCTACTCCAGTCCTGCCACGGGTCGAGTGAACATCCGATATAACAACCTTGTGCACAGCGGTCTCTGTGATTATCCGGTAGGCGGTTCTGTCATCATACAAGCAGGTCGCGCTCAAGCAACTTTATCATTCCTTGAGAGTGGTTGTGGAACGGCACTCTTCTCAATAGGAAACAGTGCTCCTACCCCTATAGACTTGGAAGAGTTCGACTCAAATCCCTGTGTTAGGTGACACTGGATATAACCATTAGAAGCCTGGGTTTGAGACCGCTCCCGAATCGGGGCGGTCTCGTTTTTTTCTTAATCCCCTCAATCTATCTGCGCGGCGAGCCAGCGTTCGGCGTCGAGCGCCGCCATACAGCCCGTGCCCGCCGCTGTGACCGCCTGACGATACACCTTGTCCATCACATCGCCACACGCGAACACGCCCTCTATGTTCGTGTGCGTGCCGTCGCGCGTGATAATGTAGCCTTGCTCGTCCATCTCCAAGACGCCCTGAAAGATTTGGGTGTTGGGCGTGTGTCCTATTGCGATGAACACGCCATCAATCGGGAAGTCGTACGCCTCGTCGGTTTTGAGATTATGCAGGCGCACGCCTGTGACCTTGCCTGCGTTCACATCGTAGATGTCGCGCACGACGGTGTTCCAGATGAACTCGATTTTGGGGTTGCGGAAGGCGCGCTCCTGCATGATTTTGGAGGCGCGGAGTTCGTCGCGCCGATGCACCACATAGACCTTCTCGCAGTGGTTGGTGAGGTAGGTCGCTTCTTCCATCGCGGTGTCGCCGCCGCCGACCACGATGACCTTTTTGCCCCTGAAGAAGAAGCCGTCGCAGGTAGCGCACGCCGACACGCCGCGCCCTTGAAGCTTCGCCTCGTTCTCCAAGCCGAGCCACTTGGCAGACGCGCCCGTCGCCACAATCACCGCGTGCGCACGGTACTCTTTGCCCACGTCGCTCCACAGGCGGAACGGACGCTCGCTGAAGTCCACCTTCACAATCGTTTCGTAGAGGATGCGCGTGTCGAACCGCTCCGCCTGCTTGCGGAACAGCTCCATCAGCTCTGGTCCCTGAATCCCGTCGGGGAAGCCGGGGTAGTTCTCCACATCGGTGGTAATCATCAGTTGTCCGCCGGGTTGGACGCCTGCGAACAGGAGCGGTTGCAGGCTGGCGCGCGCGGCGTAGATTGCCGCTGTGTAGCCCGCAGGTCCTGAGCCGACGATAATCAGTTTCTCGACGCCTTCCATGTCGATATAAATTCTACCCGACGGCGGCTATCGGATGTGTCAGGTACAATCCTGCTGATGGAGTGGGACGCGCATACCCTCAAAGTGCTGGAGTTGGAGTATGTGCGGGGCGAATGGGCGAAACGTGCGGAGACCCCCGGAGGACGCGAACACGCCCTGCAGCGCGCGCTCGCACGCGAGGAGCCGCTGGTGCAGTTGCGCTTGCAAGAGACGGATGACGCCGTGCGCCTGCTGCAGCGTGAGCCGCCCCCGCCGATGCGCCTTGCCGACCCACGCCCTGCGCTCCAGAAAGCCGAGAAAGGCGGCGTCCTCAGCCCTGACGAACTGCTCAGCGTGCAAAAGCTCCTACAAGCCGCGCGCCTTTACAAGAGCCATCTGCTGCCTCGTGCCGAGCGCTACCCACGCCTCGCTGTCTACGCCGAACGGCTCAGCACTCTCAGCGCGCTGGAGAAACAGATTGCCCAGTGCATCTCGCCAGCGGGGGAAGTGTTGGATAGCGCCAGCGAACGGCTCGCGCAACTGCGCCGCGACCAGCAACGGCTCCACAAGCGCATCACGGAGGAGCTGCAACGGCTGATTCACACTCTTGGCGGCGCGCTGCAGGAGCCGAACTACACGATTCGAGGCGGACGCTACTGCCTGCCTGTGCGCAGCGACTCGCGCGGGCGCGTGAAGGGCATCGTCCACGACGCCAGCGCGAGCGGCGCGACGCTGTTTATCGAGCCTGAACCGCTGGTGGAGCTGGGCAATCGCCTGCGCGAGCTGCACGCCGCCGAGCAAGAAGAGATAGAGGGTATTCTCTATGGGCTGTCGCGCGCGGTGGAAGCCTCTATCGCACCCCTGCACGAGACGCTCGACGCCCTCGCCCATCTCGATGCGACACTCGCTGCTGGACGGCTCGCGCTGGATTGGGACTGCACCGCGCCGCTCATCAACACCGACGGCGTGTGGCAACTGCGTGGGGCGCGACACCCGATAATCCCGCGCGAACAGGTCAAACCCATCGACCTCGAACTGGGGCGCGAGTGGCTGGGCGTACTGATTACGGGTCCCAACACAGGCGGCAAGACGGTGAGCCTCAAGACGCTGGGGCTGCTGACGCTGATGAGCCTGCTGGGGCTCCATATCCCTGCGAAGGAAGGCTCGCGCGTGGCAATCCCCAACGGCGTCTACGCCGACATCGGCGACGAGCAGAGCCTGCAGCAGTCGCTGTCCACCTTTTCGGGGCACATGCGCCACATCATTCGCTATTTGGAGCAGGCAGGTCGCAACAGTTTGGTGCTGCTGGACGAGCTGGGCGCAGGCACGGACCCGACTGAAGGCTCGGCGTTGGCGCGCGCCATCCTGCAGACGCTGCTGGAGCGCGAGGCGCGGCTGGTCGCCACCACCCACTACGGCGAGTTGAAAGCGTTCGCTTACCAGCACCCGCGCCTAATCAACGCGGCGATGGAGTTCGACTTGGAGAGCCTGCAGCCGACCTATCGGCTGCTGCTGGGCGCGCCGGGCGCGAGCCATGCGATTGAGATTGCGAGGCGGCTGGGGCTGCCAGAGCGCGTGGCGCGAGCGGCGACCGAGACGCTGGGCGCGCAAGAGGCGACGCTAACGGCGATGATCCAAGACTTGGAGCGCGCCCGACGCGCCGCCGAAGACGCCGAGACCGAGTGGCGCGCCAAGCTGAACGCGCTTCAGACGCGAGAACGCCAGCTCGACGCCCTACGCGAGACGCTCGAAGCCGAGAAACGCACGCTCAAACAGCGCGCGCAACAGGAGCTGGACGCCCATCTCGCGCAGATACGCGCCGAAGCCGAGCAGATTCTGCGCCAACTGCGCCAAGCCCCCCGCGAGAGCAAGCAGACCGCCGATCTGCGCGAACAACTCACACGCCTCATCGACAACGCCCGCATCACGCCGCAGACCACCGCCGCACCCGCCGATGCCCCACCGACCACACCATGGCGCGTGGGGATGCGCGTGCGCGTGCGCAGCATCGGACAGATTGCCACTTTAGCCGAGCCGCCCAACGGCGCGTACGCCCAAGTGTATCTGGGGAAGGTGCGGATGCCCGTGCCGCTCAGCGACTTGGAACCGCTGCCCGAACCCGATGCGCCCAAGCCACAAGTGCGTGCGTCCAAGCCGCGCGTCGGCTATGTACCGCTGGAGTTAGACCTGCACGGCATGCGCGTGGAAGACGCCCAGCCACTCCTGGAGAAGTACCTCGATGACGCGCTGCTGGCAGGCTACGAGAGCGTGCGTGTTCTGCACGGGAAAGGCACAGGCGCGCTGCGCCAGATGGTCTGGGACTACCTCAAACGCCACCCGCAGGTGCGCAGCTATCACCACCCGCCCAACGCCGACGGCGGCGAGGGCGTGACAATCGTATTGTTCAAAAAGCGTTAGCCTCTATCTGCAGCTCCAACACGCTCGACTCGCTAATCTGGAGCTGTTCCGCCGCCGAGCCGCCGTTCACAGCGACCTCCAAGTAGCCGTTGCTCCCCCAATACGCCAGCGGCTCGCCCCACGCCACCTCGCCAAAAGTGCGCACCAACGGCAACCTCACCGTAGCACTAACGGTCGTGTCCACGCCCAGCTTGACTCCTGTAGTGTCAACACTCTCTTCCGTGCTACTGGGTGTGCTATCACGGACAGGAATGTCCGTGCTACTGGGGGTGCTGGCACGGACAGGAATGTCCGTGATACGGAGGTTGAACACGACATTCCCGAAGTGATCGATGTGTAGCGGCTTACAGCGTATCACATCTCCCAAGAATTCAGGTTCCATGTCGGGGAGTGTTGCCAGCGAGGCTGTATCGATGGCTGTGCCGAGCGCGCGGAGGGGCACGCCGTTCGCCAAGTGCGCGGCGCACGGGGCAAAGATGTCGCGCCCATGAAAAGTTGCGCTCACCTGCGGCAGGTGGTAGCGTGGGTTGTCCAAGCTCACGGCGAGGGTGGGCGGATCGTCGCGCAAAGCGAGGCTGAGCAAGCCGTTATCGGGCGCAAGATAGATGTGGCG
>CALGZO010000241.1 GCA_937934465.1 uncultured Fimbriimonadales bacterium
TATAGAAATATGGCATCGGAGACGCTTGCGGACTTGCCTGAAGCAATCGGCGCTGGACAGGTAGGCTACAAACACGAGTTGAGGATTTCATTCGCCCACTGCTTCAGCCTGTTTCAATCCCTCACAGGTAGGCTACAAACCAAGGCCTTCCGACTGCTTGGCGTCACGAGGGACCCGTTTCAATCCCTCACAGGTAGGCTACAAACCGCTCCCCGCACTCGCCGAGAGGCTCCTCCACGAGTTTCAATCCCTCACAGGTAGGCTACAAACGGTATTGGCCTTCACCGCGTAGGCGAGGGGCAGCCCCGTTTCAATCCCTCACAGGTAGGCTACAAACTTGAAGCGATACGCAATCAGATGATAGCTCTCACGTTTCAATCCCTCACAGGTAGGCTACAAACCTGACGCATCCCACATCCCTTTACTCATCCGAGCAAGTTTCAATCCCTCACAGGTAGGCTACAAACTGTATGATTGTGGGGTATCGGTTTCGTTGTGTGATGTTTCAATCCCTCACAGGTAGGCTACAAACGTAAGTATCGCAAAGATCTTGGGGCGCCCGGAAATCGTTTCAATCCCTCACAGGTAGGCTACAAACGCCCAGACCGTCCTTGATTTGCTGACCAGTTAGTAGTTTCAATCCCTCACAGGTAGGCTACAAACCACTATTACGGTGATGGCCGTCCTGCTCTTCGCCTTGTTTCAATCCCTCACAGGTAGGCTACAAACTGCTTCGCGCCACGATACAGCAGATGCTGCAAGATGCGTTTCAATCCCTCACAGGTAGGCTACAAACAACAGCGATGGCCAGCTTGCTCTTCGCCTATGCGAGTTTCAATCCCTCACAGGTAGGCTACAAACGCCCGGAGGGACATACGATTACGTATGGACCAAGGGCTGTTTCAATCCCTCACAGGTAGGCTACAAACCCGACAAGGATGCCTGCGTACGACTCGATGCAGTGCAGTTTCAATCCCTCACAGGTAGGCTACAAACCAAGACGCCCTTGCGCCAGAGGCGTCTTTTTGAACTCAAAAAAGAGCCAGTTGTCAAGGTAAGTTGCCGTTGCGTTGACGGCAATACTATACCCTATCGTTGTCGGTGAAGTCAAGGGGTGTCGTCGATCGGCGGCGGATTTGAACTCAAGTGGCAAAAAGTCGGCGATCGACGCATTTTGGTTTTTTGGCATACAGGATGTGGTGTGTGCGCAGTCGTGCAAAGCCCAACGGGTAGTATCTCGTCGTTTCAAGTGTCGTCGAACGAACGGTTAGTTAAGAAATGAGGGCGCGGTAGCCACTGTAGCAGGGGCGTGTTGGCATGGCGCTGATAACTGATAGGCTACTCGTTCCACACGGCGTCTATCTGCGCGTTGAGGAACGCCAGCGATTGACGGAAGCCCTCGTCGCCGCGCGGCTGCCCGTCCTCGATGCTGAGGTAGCCAGTATAGCCGTGCGCCTTCAGAATCTCCAGCAGGGGGCGGAAGGGAACCATGCCCTCGCCCAACACGCTGTGCTGGTACACGCCGGGCAATCGGTCGCCTGCATGCACATGATGCACCTTGTGCGCCACGCGTTGCAGCAGCGCCACAGGGTCTGCGCCCGTCATCAGCGGGTTCGCGAAATCGAAGTTGACGCGCACAGGCGTCGGCTCGAGCTGCTCGAAAATCTGTAGGAACCGTTCGTGGGGGTGCGCGAAGTCCTCGCGCGTCCACAGGCGGTCTTTGTAGTGGTTCTCGTAGCAGGTGTAGACGCCGTGTGGGAGGGCGTACTCTGCCAGTTGGACGAGGCATTCTACGGCGTACTGCGTGGCGTCGTAGGGGTCTATGGCGTCGTGGTTCATGCCTGCGGTGGCGCGCACGGCGTCTGCGCCGAGCGTCGCCGCCCAGTCCACGCGCCGTTTCATCGCTTCCAGTTCGGCGGCGCGCACGGCGGGGTCGGGATTCGTGAAGTCGGGCGCGCAGGTGATTTGGCTCACGCGCAGGTGGTTCGCCTCCAGTTCGGCTCGGACTTGCGACAGGTTCGCCTCAGTCAGGAAGGCGTGATAAATCTCCACAGCCGACACGCCCAGCCCGCGCGCTTGACGCAGCCACTCCTGCACGCTGAGTTGCCCCTGTAGGATTGGCGCAATCAGGCGCACGGGCATCCAGGCAATTGTCGGCTTAGCCATCTTTGAGGAGGCGATTGATGCGGTCGGCGTCGCGCAGCGAGGGGTCGTCCACGAAGATGAGTTTCGGGATGCGCTTGAGGTGCAGTCGCTTGCCTAACAGCCCTTTGATGTACCCTGCCGAGTGTTGGAGCGTATCGAGGGTGCGGAGGCGTCGTCGTTCATCGCCCAGCACGCTCACATACACAGTCGCCTGCGAGAGGTCGCGCGCGACCTTCACGCCTGTAATCGTCGCCAACCCTAAATCTTGCCCCGATAGTTCCTTCAACAGCACCTGACTAAGCTCGGTCGTCAGGAGCGATTCCAGTCGTTCGATGCGTCCGCCCATTGGCGTCCTCCTTGTCAAAGTAGCTCTAAATGGCTTTCCAAAAGCATGATACGCCCTTCGTGGTGGAGGCGTTCCAGCACAGTATCCAGCACGCGGTTGACAAAATCGCTCTGGTTGCCCACGCACGCCATCGCCAGGCACGCCCGCTGATGCAGGTCTTGGTGGTCGACTTCCGCGATGGAGAGGTTGAAGTCGTTGCGCAGGCGGGTGATGAGGCTCTGCACCACCTGTCGCTTCTCCTTCAGCGAGCGACAACCGCCTATGTAGAGATCGACGGTCAAAACGCCAATCCGTGCCGCCATCCTTAGAAGTATACCTGTCGAGAGGTAGAATTATGCGAGCCGTGGTGTGCCCTCTGGCGCCGCGGGGTGGTGCGATTTTGATGGACGCGCTGAGCGAACGGCAGTGGCTGCTGTTTTTGAGTCTGTTGCCCGATGTGGGTCGCAAGACGCTGCGGCATGTGCTGGAGCGTCAGCAGGTGCGTCGCGAGACGCCGTGCGAGGTGTTGCGTTTATCGTGCGAGGCGCTTGCGGAGGCGTACCAGTTGCCTGCGCGTGCGGTGCAGGCGATTGTCGAGGCGCGTGCGGAGCATCTGGAGCGTGTGCAACGCTTAGAGGCGCATCTGACGCGCTGTGGGGTACGCTGGCTCAGCTTCCAAGACGCCGCCTACCCCCGCGCGCTGGACGACATGCCCGAACCGCCCGCCCTGCTGTTCGCCTACGGCGACTACGCGCTGCTGGATGCGCCGTGCTTCGCGCTCTTGGCGTCGCACAATGTGTCGGCGCAGGGGCTGAGCGCGCTGGAGGAGGTGGCTGAGCGCCTGATGGCGCAGGGGTTCACGCCGATTGTCAGCGCGACGCAGCCTGCCTACCAGCGCGCGTTGCTGAGCGCGGTGCGACGCCGCGCGCCCTATGTGCTGGCGCTCGATCGGGGCTTGCTCCGCGCGTTCGGCGAGGACTTGCGCCAAGAACCGCTCAAGCAGGCGCGGATTTGGCAAGCGGAGTTCGACCCGCAGCGTGCGCTCGCGTTGAGTCCGTTCCGCCCGCGCGACGGCTGGGTCGCCGCCAACGGCAAGTACCGCGACGCGCTGATTGGCTACCTCGCCAGCGCAGTGATTGTGATTGAAGCGCGCCCTGACGGCTATATCGTGCAACTCTGCCGCGAGCTGCTCCAGCACGGACGCCGAGTGTATGTGCTGACTCAGCGCGTTGCGCAGCTCGCGGGCAATCGGCAGATTTTAGAAGCGGGCGCGACGCCGTTCGGCGAGGCGACCTAACCAACTTACAACTCCCACTCCAGTGGGACGCCTTGGCGGCGGAGCAGGCTCTGGAACTCCTCAAGCAGCGTGGGGGTCTCGTACACTTGGTGCGGCTCGGTTCGGCGCAGTATGCAGAACGCCGCGAGCAAGCCTGCCGACTCGCCGATATTCCATTCCACAGGGTGCAATCGGTAGCAGCCGTTGGTGATGTGCGTCACGCCGATGTTCTTGCAGGCAGGCAGCAGGTTGCGCATCCGCACAGGGATTAGCGCGCCCAGCGGGATTTGGAACGGCAGCGTCGCGATATCGATATAGTTGTCGCCGCCTGTGCTGGGGTGCAGGTCGATGCGATAGTGCCCCACGCCCACGCTGTCGGGAAACTGTTCGGCGAGGGTCTGGTTCGGTCGGCACGCCGCGCTGACATGCTGTTCCAGCACGGTAAACCGCGCTCGGATGCGCCGCGACTCGCGCACATAGACCGCCTGCGCCATGCGATAAAACTCGCTTTGCTCCGTGCCTGTGATGTCGGGACGCAGATGCAAACCGGGGTAGCCCACGCCGCCGTCGGGACGCGGGGCTTCCGTCTGCAGCCAGTGCAGCAGGCACTCTGAAAGCTCATACGCGGCAGACTTGTGGGAGATGGTCGCGCTCGGAATCTCTTGATTGGTGAAGCCGTAGGCAGAAGATACAGCGTTCGGGTCAGGCGAAGAGTTCCGATGGGGGTCGCCTGGCTCCTCGCCGACAGGAGGGTAGAGATTGCCCAAGAAGTAGTCGTTTTGGGGCCAGTTCACAATCGTCACGGCAGTTGGCGCGAGGTCGGGCGGGTAGAGGCGCGGGTCTATCACCTGTCGGTAGCGAAACATTGCGGGCGCGCCGTCCTCGCCGAACAGGCTGAGTCGGCGCGGCGCGAGCGTAATCGGGTCCACATCGGTCCAGCTCAGCAGCGGCGCGTGCCAGAACGGGGGCTGGAAGGCTTTCCAGAAGTCGTAGCCGTGCGGTTTGCTGCCCACATAGTCGCCGTGCGGGTCGTAGCCCATCGCGAAGCACCAAGTGAACGCCTGCATGTTGGCGGGTTGCGGTTCGGGCTTGGCGTGCGGCTCGCCCGTCTCGTGGTGCGACTCCGCGCCTGTGACATACTCCATGTGCGCCATCGGCAGCAGTTCGCCCGTGTCGGTGGCGTCCAGAATGTAGGTCGCCTCCACATAGAGCGTGGCGGGGTGGTCGGGGTAGTAGAACAGTGCGCCGCGCACGGTGTCGCCGTCCAAGTCCAGCTGGCTCAGTTGCAGCGGTTTGATAGTCAGGTCGCCGCGCATTTGGGGGTACATCAGCATCGCCTCAAGCACGGCGTGTGCGACGCGCGGCTCGCAGCACAGTGCGCTGACCCAGCCGCCGCCGGGGTTGAGGTACGGCTCCGCGCGCGCGGCGTCGGTGAGGGGGTAATAGCGTCGGTAGAAATCGCGGATAGCGTCGCGCAGCTGCCGATAGCGTCGCGTGCAGCCTTGGGTTTCGATCCAGCGATGCTCGTCTGGGGGAACCGCCTGCGCCGTGAGCTGACCGCCGAGCCACTGTTCGGGTTCAATCGCCAGCAGCGTGCGCACGCCCAGCGACGCGCACGCCATCGCCGCCGCGCAACCGCCCAGACTGCCACCCACTATCAGCACATCGACCTTCGCGTTGAAGTCGCCTTTGAGCATCGCCCGCTATTTCTTGAACCCGTGTTCGATCTTCTTCCAGTAGGTCTCGAAGTCGAAACCGGGGCTATGCGCAGGCACATGGCAGCTCATACAGGATTGTGCGCCCGCCTTGCCCAGCCGATGGGTTTCGGGGTCTTGAGCGTGCAGTTTGGCAGGTCCGTGGCAGCTCTCGCAGCCGACATCTTTGAGAGTGGGGGTCTTCTCCATGCTTTGGAAGCCCCCCTCAAGCTCCAACCCCACCACATGGCACACGACGCATTCGGGGTCTTTATCGTGTTTTTCGTCGACGAGTGTCTGCATGGCTTTGGCGTGCGCGGTGCGTTGCCAGAT
>CALGZO010000242.1 GCA_937934465.1 uncultured Fimbriimonadales bacterium
GAGGGGGTTCAAAAACGCTCAACTACCGACGCCAAGAATGGCGGCGCACCCAGACTCGCCGACACACGCCGTGAACGCAAACTTGTACCCCTGTCAGCTTGCTTGCAGGGGGAACCGTGCTGTTTTGTTGGTGCTTGCTACTGCGTAGGGGGGCCGTGTCTTGCAACAAACGGTTCCCCCTGCTTGCAGGGGGAACCTAAAGGAGGGGGTTCAAAGTAGAGAGGAACAGGGCGCACACGCAAGAACAACATTTTAGGGGCAGACCTGCGTGTCTGCCCCTATTCAAAAAAGCATTCCCCCCTCTCCCTCTGGGAGAGGGGGCAAGGGGAGTGAGGGCTAACACCCACTGCCGAAGTTGAACAGCACAATCAGCAAGTCGGCGTCGTCGACTGTGCCGTCGCAGTTTACATCCACGCGACCAAGGTTCTGCCCCGAGCTGCCAAACTCGAACAGCACCCTCAGCAGGTCGGCGTCGTCTACGCAGCCGCTCTCGTCGACATCACCGTTGTGAGCAGTGCAGTGCGTATCCAGCAGGAACGCTTCCTCGCGCTCCATCGCGGCGTTGTAGCCAGTACCCACGATGTAGCGTCCATCGGGCGAGAGGGCACGGGCTACCATCAACGACGAGCCGTCGGTCAGCAGGGAGGCGTAGGTGACATTCAGGTCTTCCATCCCGCCACTTGCTGTCCAGCGAAAGGCGCGAAAATCACCGCTGGCGTTCTGTGCCCATCCAACGACCACCGAGCCGTCGGAGGAGACGCATAACGCCTGGCTATCCCCTCCGAGCGTGCCGAGGGCTTGCATCCCGCCACCCGCTGTCCAGCGAAAGGCGCGAAAACCACTATCTCCGACCACCACCGAGCCGTCGGAGGAGACGCCATACGCCCAGCTCGAATTCCCTCCGAGCGTGCCGAGGTCTTCCATCCCGCCACCCGCTGTCCAGCGAAAGGCGCGCCAATAACCGCTGGCGTTCCTTGCCCCTCCAACGACCACCGAGCCGTCGGAGGAGACGCCATACGCCCCGCTCCAATCCCCTCCGAGCGTGCCGAGGTTTTGCATCCCGCCACCCGCTGTCCAGCGAAAGGCGCGCCAATAACCGCTGGCGTTCTCTGCCCGTCCAACGACCACCGAGCCGTCGGAGGAGACGCCATACGCCTCGCTCCAAGGACTCCCCCCAGGCAGCGTGCCCAGAGCTTGCATCTGATTATTTGATGCCGTCCACCGAAAGGCGCGAAGATCACCGCTGGCGTTATATGCCCCTCCAACGACCACCGAGCCGTCGGAGGAGACGCCATACGCAAAGCTCCAATCCCCTCCGAGCGTGCCGAGGTCTTCCATCCCGCCACCCGCTGTCCAGCGAAAGGCGCGCCAATAACCGCTGGCGTTCTCTGCCCGTCCAACGACCACCGAGCCGTCGGAGGAGACGTCAGTCGCCCCGCTCAAACCCCCTCCGAGCCTGCCCAGCCAGGTCAAACGCTGCGCGTTCAACAGGTTCACTGCGCCAAGCCCAACGCTCAGCACAACCGCTATCCGAAATGCCCATCGCTTCAGTGTGTATCGCATCGTTTGTACCTCCTTCCAAAAGATTGGTCTGCCGTGTTCGCGCACACGAACAGCATCTATGCTATTATACACCATTTTGGGGCGAATATAGCGCGTCGTGCTCCTGCGCAGCGCAATGCTCCCCGACGCTATTATACACCATTTTGGGGCGAATATCAAGAGGCGTGGTGGGCGGGTATACTTTCGTTCAGCGAGGCGATGATTTGCTTAGAGGAAGCGCAAAGGCAAGTGTGGGGCAGCGTTGCGCCGCTGGACACCGAGCAGGTAGACCTGATAGAGAGCGTCGGGTGCGTGCTGGCGGAAACAGTGCGCGCGCCGCACGACCTACCCCCCTTCGACAATTCGGCGATGGACGGCTACGCGCTCCGCGCCGAGGATACTCAACCCGCGACGCCCGATGCGCCTGTACGCCTGCGGATTGTGGGCGAGTCGGCGGCAGGCAAGGGATACCGCGCTCCCCTGCGCTCGGGCGAGGCGTTGGTCATCAGCACGGGCGCGCCCATTCCAGCAGGCGCGGACGCCGTCCTGCCCCTTGAGCAAGCGCAGGCGCAGGACGGCGCGCTGGCAGTGCATGCTCCCGTGTCGGCAGGGGCGCATATCCGCCCGAAAGGGCTGGATGTGCAGGCAGGCGCGACGCTCCTCGAGGCAGGCACGCGCCTCGAGTGGCGCCACATCGGACTGCTCGCCGCGCTGGGGCTGACCCCGCTGCGCGTCTATCGTCGTCCGCGCGTCGCGCTGCTGGTCACAGGCAGTGAACTGCTCCCCTACAACGCCCCGCTGCGCGACGACGCCATTCGCGATTCCAACAGCGTGATGGCGCGCCTCTGGCTGCAGGCGTGGGGCGTTCCGTGCGCGTTTCTGGGGGTTGTGCCCGACGAGCTGCCTGCGCTGACGGCGCGGCTGGAGCAGGCGTTGGGCGAGGCGGAGGTAATCCTGCTCACTGGAGGCGTCTCGGTCGGCGGGCGCGACTTGGTCAAGCCTGCGCTGCAGACGCTGGGCGCGGAGACCGTCTTCTGGCGCGTGAATCTCAAGCCGGGCAAGCCAATCCTGTTCGCGCGACGCGACCGTCAGGCGATTTTCGGGCTGCCGGGCAACCCGTTGGCAGTGGCGGTGGGGCTGATGCTCTTCGTGCGTCCCTATCTTGCTGCGCTGGAGGGCGACGCACGCCCCGAACCGCGCTTCCTGACGGCGCGCTTGAAGACGCCCGTCCACAAAAAAGAGTCGCGCGCCGAGCTGATGACCGCGCGGCTGTGCATAGAGGCGGACGGCAGTCTCAGCGTTGCCCCGACGCCTGCGCAAGGCTCCTCACTGCTCGGCAGTCTGGCGCGAGCGAACGCCTTCTGCTACCTGCCCGCAGGCGAAGGCGAGTTCCCCGCTGGCGCACGGGTGCAGGCGCTGCC
This sequence comes from uncultured Fimbriimonadales bacterium, assembly GCA_937934465.1. Classification (GTDB taxonomy): domain Bacteria; phylum Armatimonadota; class Fimbriimonadia; order Fimbriimonadales; family GBS-DC; genus GBS-DC. The sequence continues at coordinate 2,964 of CALGZO010000242.1, forward strand.
GTTCGCGCCGATGGAGAGTTGCCTATGAACCTCTGTGTCCGAGTATTTGCGCATCTGAAGTCGGTGGTTGGCGCGGACACGCTGCGCCTCCAGCTCCCTGCAGGCGCGACCGTGCGCGAACTGCTGGATGTGCTGCAGCAACGCTACCCCGCCCTCACGCCTTGGCTCGAATCGACGCGCGTGGCGGTCAACTACGAGTACGCGACGCTGGACGCCCCCTTGCGCGAAGGCGACGAGGTCGCGCTAATCCCCCCTGTGAGTGGAGGCTGAGGCGATGCGCTACCTGACCCGTGAACCGCTGTCTGCAGACGAATGGCATCGCGAGGCGATGAGCGAGCATTCGGGCGCGTCGGTGGAGTTTCTGGGCGTGGTGCGACGGCTGGAGGCAGGCAAGCCCATCGAGTATCTGGAGTACGAGGCATACGAACCGATGGCAGAACAGGTGCTGGAGCAATATATCCAGCAGGCGGTTCAGCAGTTCGGGCTGAGCAAGGTCTACTTTCGTCATCGGCTGGGACGGGTGCGCGTGGGCGAGATTGCCGTGATTATCGGCGTGCATGCGCCGCACCGCGCGGAAGCCTTCGCAGGGTGTCAATTCCTGCTGGAGACGCTCAAGCGCGATGTCCCCATCTGGAAAGTGAGGGCAGGATGAACCTAACAGGCGCGGTATTGGCAGGCGGACGCTCGCGACGGTTCGGTGAGCCGAAAGCAATGTACGAATGGCAGGGCAAACCGTTAGCCCTGCATGTGCTGGACGCGCTGGGGTCGGTATGCACAGAGCGGCTGGCGATTGCCAAGCCCGACACGCCGCTGCCGCCTTTGCCGTCCGATGTGCGCCTGCTGTATGATGAGTTCGAAGCGCAGCACCCGCTGAGTGGGATCCTGACGGCGTTGCGCCACGCCCGCTGCGAGTGGGTCTTCGTGTGCGCCGTCGATATGCCGTTCCTGAACCCCGCGCTGATACGCTGGATGGCGCAGCAAGCGGAGACTTACGACATCGTCGTGCCCGAATCGGACGAACGCCTACAGCCCCTGCACGCGCTCTATCGACGCGCGGTGTACGCAACGCTGCGGTCGTTTCAGGACGCCCTGCACTCGCACGAGCGTCGCCTCTCGATGCAGGCGATACTGCGCTCGCCCGAGCTACGAGTGCGCGTGCTGACCCCCGACGAGTGGCGCGTGTACGACCCCGACGGGCGCAGCTTCACCAACTGGAACGCGCCCAGCGAGTAGCGTCGTCTACGGCGTCATCTTGATTGCCATCAGCACCCCATCACGCAGGGGTAGTAAGCTGAAGGCGCAGTCTGGGTCCTCTGCGATTATGCGGGTGAGCGCGCGCACGCCCTGCGTGGCGGCGGAGGTGTCCGTGTCGT
>CALGZO010000243.1 GCA_937934465.1 uncultured Fimbriimonadales bacterium
CTAATCTGCGTGCTGACCAGCAGCGTGATTACAATTATCGATAACGCGCTGGCGATTACAACTTCCAGCATCATCGAGCCGCGTAGGCGGCGTGTGTGCCTACCCCGTGTCATGAGTTCCTCCCCTACAAGCTGTGGCTTGGACTTCAGTCCAAGCACCCTGCGCACGGACAGGAATGTCCGTGCTACAACAGTGGCTTGGACTTCAGTCCAAGCACCCTGCGCACGGACAGGAGTGTCCGTGCTACAACTGCGTGGCTGGGACTTTCTTGTCCAAGCACTCACGCACGGACAAGAATGCCCGTGCTACAACAGTGGCTTGGACTTCAGTCCAAGTATCCTACGCACGGACAGGAGTGTCCGTGCTACTTTAGGCTGGCGACGGTCGTTGCAAACTGCACCTGTTGCCAGCGGTTGGTGCGTGGCTCTTGCCAGCGTACCGTGACAATCACGCTCTTCAAACCGATAGAGATGTTGTTATTGGTGGTCAAATTCAACACCTCGATTGTGCCGAAGCCGTTGCGCAGTTCATTCGCGAGGTTGAGCGTCGTTCCGCCTGGTAGCTGTATGCTGGTGAAGCGCACGCGGAACTGGTTCGCATCGTTCAGCTCGATGGTTTGCCCAACCCCTGCGGCGATGAGACCGTTGGCAGTGATTTGCAGGAAATCGAGGGTGCGCACGCGCTCCAGAGCGGTCTGCGCCACATTCGTCGCGAAGGTGTATTGCTGCGCTTGGCGTTGCATGCGCGTGGTCATCGGCGACAGCGCTGTGATGCTTAGCACCAACAGCGTCACGATGAACACCGAAATCAGTATTTCTGCAAACGCCGATCCTCGTACGCGACGCATGGTTAGTCTCCTGTCCATGTGATGACATGGTTGGGCAGTCCTGTGGGGCAGGTGGGCGGCGTCCCAATCGCGTTGAGAGTGTAGGACGCCCCGCCCCCCGCAGGGCAGAACGGTTCGGCTTGTAAGTAGTCGGGCACTAAGTCGGTCATCTGCACGGTTGCGCCTGTCGATGCGCGTGTTGCCAGCGCGTACATCTCTTTGGCTTGGTGGATTTGGCGCAGGTTGGCGACGCAGATACGGGTTTGCGCCCGCGCCCGCGCGTTCATCCAACTCGGCAACGCCAACGAGACCAGAATCGCGATGATGAACACCACGATCATAATCTCCACGAGCGTGAATCCCCTACTCCTCGCGACCGACTTTCGCATGCAAGCTCCTTTGAGCGCAGCGCGCCCATGCAAAAGTTTCCACACTCATACACGCACGCAACCTGTCAATCGGGACAGTTTTGGAACGGGTAAAATTGCTGTATGCGTTATACGGAGCAGCTGTGGCGAGCCATCACACCGATTTACGAGGCGACTTTGAAACACCCGTTCCTGACAGGCTTGACCGACGGGAGCCTGCCGCGCGAAGCGTTCGAGTTTTATGTGATTCAAGACGCTCATTATTTGCGTTACTATGCGCAGTGCCTCAGCCTTGCCGCCGCCAAATCGCCCGACGATGGCTGGCGCATGACCTTCAACGACCACGCCAAGAACGCTATTGTGGTGGAGCGTGCGCTACACGAGAGTTTCTTCAAAGAGTTCGGGCTGACGCCTGCGCAGGTGTATGCGACGCCGCTCGCGCCCACTTGCGTGGCGTATACGCACTACCTGCTGGCGGTGTGCTATGCGCGTCCGTTCCACGAGTTGCTGGGCGCAATCTTGCCTTGCTACTGGATTTACTGGGAGGTGGGCAAGGCGTTAGAGAAGCGAGGCTCGTCCAACCCGCTCTATCAACGCTGGATTGACACTTATGCGGCGGAGGAGTACGGCGCGGTTGTGCGCGAGGTGCTGGCGATTACCGACGCGACCGCCGAGACGCTCACCGACGCCCAACGCGACGCGATGCAAGAGCATTTCGTGATAAGCAGCCGCTACGAGTGGATGTTCTGGGACATGGGGTATCGGCAAGAGTCGTGGGCGGTTTAATAGCAGGAGATTCACCTACCCATCGCGAAATCCCTCCTCTGAAGGAGGTCTTATGCGACAGATTTTTAGGCTTTTGGGTTGGATGGGCGTTATTTTCGCCCTACAGAGCAGCTGGGCGCAACTAAGGTCGGAGGCGTCTCATTTACCAAGTCCCGACTCGGGGCAAGTACGGGTACCGTTTGTCGCCGATGAGCTAATTGTGGGGTTAGAGCCAGACACGCCTGCGCTCCCGCTATTAGCAATTGAAATGGTAGGCGGCGCGGTCGAGTACAACCCTGTAATCAACGCTTATCGGGTAAGACTCTCGCCGAGAATCCTCATGCAAGATGCAGCTGAGTTTCTTCGTGCGCTGCCCGGCGTGCGTTATGTGGAGCCAAACTATCGTGTTTCTGCTTTTGCAACGCCGAACGACCCACACTTCATTCAACAATACGCCCTCACACGCATCCAAGCGCATTTGGCGTGGGAACTGTGGCAGTCCAATCGAACCGTGTACATTGCTATTATTGATAGTGGCATCGACTACAATCACCCCGACCTAACCAATAAAATCCGACGTCATGCTAATGGCGCAATCTATGGATACGACGCTTTCAACCTGATTGGCTGGAGCCAAGATTTTATGGACTATGCGGGACACGGTACGCACTGTGCAGGGATTGCCGCCGCTGAGATTAACAACGGTATAGGCGTCTCAGGTGTGGCAGCGTGGAACCCTGCACTTGGCAACACCGCTAATTCGGTTCAAATGATGCCCGTCAAGGTGCTGGATGAGGAGGCTTCGGGAACCGTATTTACGATTGCAAACGGCATTAGTTGGGCGGCAAATAACGGCGCACATATCTTGAGCATGAGTCTGGGTACCCTCGAAATGTCCTCAGCGATTGCCGATGCCGTTTCCTACGCATGGTCACGCGGCTGTGTTTTGGTTGCTGCGGCTGGAAACTTCGCCTCTAATGCACCAACTTACCCAGCATCTGACAGTTTGTGTATAGCGGTTGCCGCAACGGATGCCAACGATCAGCTCGCCAGCTGGTCGCAGTATGGTTCTTGGGTTGATATCGCAGCGCCAGGCGTGGATATTCTTTCCACGATGATAGGTGGATCCTACTACACGATGAGCGGCTCCTCGATGGCGTGTCCGATGGTCGCAGGCGCTGCCGCACTGTTATGGTCGTACAATCCATCGCTGACGAATCAGCAAGTGCGTGAAGCACTGGAGACATACACAGACCCCTATACCCCCTATAATGGGCGTACTATCGGCACAGGGAAAGGACGGTTGAATGTCTACCGCGCGCTGCAAAGCGTTGGCGCCGCCGCGTCTCCGAGGCTAAACGCACTAAGCCTGAACCCAACGACCGTAGTAGGTGGGAGCATTAGCACTGGGACTGTGACCATAAGCGCACCTGCGCCCGCAAGTGGATTCGTAGTGAATCTGAGTAGCAGCAACACGGTGGTTGCAACTGTTCCAAGTAGCGTAACCATACCTGCAGGATCAGTCAGTGCGAATTTCGCGGTTGCTACTAGCTCGGTTTCCAGTACGGCAAGCGTCAAGATTACAGCGTCTGCAGGGGGCGTCGCGCATCAGGCGACACTGACGGTCTCGCCTGCCACCGCCGATGCTTCACTGAGTTCGCTGACGATACAGCCGAACACCGTTAGCGGCGGCGCTACAGCCACAGGTACTGTGCGCCTATCCGCGCCTGCGCCTGATGGAGGTGCAGTAGTTCAGTTGCGCAGTAGTTCCACACGCGCTTCTGTGCCCAGTAGCGTCACGGTACCTGCAGGAGCGACCAGTGCAAGCTTTACAATTACCACGCGCCGCGCACGCAGTATCGCGACCGTCTGGATTACAGCGACCTACAACGGCACTTCGCGTAGCGCTCAGTTAACCGTGCAGTACTAAGGCGCGCCCCACACTTTCTCAAGGGCGGTGTCGACGATGAGGGCGCGCTCGCGCAGTTCGAACGCGCCCCAGCGCAGCACTACACCCTCGCTGGCGTGTATGCGATCTTCGCGTGATTGCCAGAGGAGACGCCCTGCTCGCAGTTGCGCGTCGCTCGTGTTGGAACGCGCTTCAACGGCGCCCCATGCTTCCACTTCGCGCGTCTCGGCGTTCGCGCGGGCGTAAGGCGCGCGGAAGCGCAGCACGGGTTTGCCGTCTCGGTAGAGCCAGCCTTCCACCTCGCTCAGCACGCCCTGCGCTTGAGCGTCTTGTGATTCTGCCTTCAACGCCTGCGCTTTGAGCTTCCACAGCGTGCGCCCTTGCTCGTCGCGCTGCTCCAGTGTGGGCTGCACGATTTCGTAGCGGGCGTCGGGCAAGCGGATTGTGGTCTCCTCGCGCGCAGGGGCAGGTGTGTCGGGCGGACTCGGAGGCGGCTGACAGCCGTTCAAGAGGATGAGGCACAGGCACAGCGCGAGCGGGCGCAGAACGGACGCGCGTTTCATCGGGACTGGGCTGCGAGGGGTATCGGCTTGCCGCGATGGTTGCCGCGCAGCTGACCGCAGGCGGCGGCGATGTCGTGCCCACGCTCCACCCGCTGCGTGGTCTCGATGCCCGCCGCCTCCAGAACCTGTCGGAATCGGCGCACGCGCTCGGTTTCAGGGCGTTGGAACCCATCGGGCGTCGGCACATAGTTGAACGGTATCAGATTCACCAAGCATGGCGTTCCCTGCAGCCGTTGCGCCAGCCGTTCGGCGTGCCCAGTTGTGTCGTTCACCTCGCGCAGCAGGAGATACTCGAAGGTCACGCGCCGCTTGGTCGTCTCAAAGTAGTCGCGCGCCGCTTGAATGAGCGTTTCCACACCCCACTTGCGATTCACGGGCATGATACGGGCGCGGGTCTCGTCGTCGGGCGCGTGCAGCGAAATCGCCAGCGTGATAGGCAGGTTATACTGCGCCAGCGCATAGATTTTGGGCACGATTCCGACAGTGGAGACCGTGATGCGCCGATAGCTAATCTCCAGTTCCGCGTGCATCAAGCGCAACGCCTGAACGACCTGCTCTAAGTTCAGCAGCGGCTCGCCCATGCCCATCAATACGACATGGCTAATGCGCCGCTCGCTGAGCCGTTGCAGATGGAGCAGCTGGTCGACAATCTCCCCCGCGTCGAGGTTGCGCGTGTAGCCGCCTTGCGCGGTGGCGCAGAATCGACAGCCCATCGCGCAGCCGACCTGCGTGGAGAGGCACGCCGAGACGCGCTCTTCGTAGGGCAGCAGCACGCACTCCACCTCGTTGCCGTCAGCCAGGCGCAGCAGGCACTTCACAGTGCCATCTTTGGAGCGTTGCATGTGGCTAATCGCGTTGGGGGTGACCACCGCCAGGTTATGGAGCCGTGCGCGCAGCGTCGCGGGCAGGTTGGTCATCTGCTCGAAGTCGGTCGCGGCTTTGCGGTAAATCCACTCTGAGAGTTGCGCGCCGCGATAGGCAGGTTCGCTTAGGGTATCACGCGCCCACTCGCGCAGCTGCGCCGTCGACAGCCCCACCAACGGCGTTCGGTTGTCCATCCTCTGTATCACCGCGCGAATTGTACCTGCCGATTAGCCTGTGGGCGCGCGTCGGTGGTACTCGATTAGCGCGTCGGAGACCGAGTTGCCGACGCGCCATGCCACGCCCTCCTGCTCGGCAATCTGTTGGGTTTCGGGGTGCGCCCACTCCTTGCCAATCACGACGGGTAGCACCTCCAGCCCCGCACGGCGCAGCACCTCCGCGCGTCGCTTCACACGGTAAACATCGTACTTATCGACCTTGAGGGAGACTTCGCCGACTGCTACCGCCTCGCCTTTCCACCAGATGATATCGGCGTCGGCAGGTTCGTCTTCGTCCTCGTAGTCAAAGTCGTTGATGCCCGCTTGGTGGAGCCAAGCGTCGAGTTGTTGGCGCACGCGCTCGCTCTCGCGCGGCGAGCCGCCCTCGCCGCCGCCGAATATGCGCCCAGCGCGTCTGAGAATCTTATCCTCATACTCCTCGCCTGCACGGCGCGCCAGTTCGCCCTGTCGCCAGTCTTCCAATCGTCTCACCGCCTGTCGCGTGTCTTGCATCAAGTCTTCCAAGCGTGTCACGCGCTCTTTGGTTTCTACGCCGTCCGCTTCCACCCGCGCGACGCGCTCTTTGATCTCCGCCACATCCGCTTCCACCCGAATAAAGCGCTGAGTGGTCTCCTCGCGGAACTCGCGGAACTCTTGGGGCATGCGTATCAGGTCTTGAGTGTATACGGCGTTGCGAAAGACTTCGCGCAGCGTCTCGCTACGGCGCATCAGCTCCGAAACGACCGCCTCGTCCAGTATCTGCTCGGCTATCTGCAGTCGCAGCTCGGGATTATCCCGCAGCAGTTTCGGCAGTTCCTTCAGGTCTTCGCGCGTGATTGCCATCCGACCAATTATACCTTTCCACAACCTGCGGTGTTTCAGGTACACTTTAGCTGATGCGCGTTGATCTCCGTTCGGACACCGTGACATTACCCACGCCTGCGATGCGTCGCGCGATGGCAGAAGCAGAGCTCGGCGACGATGTGTATGGCGAAGACCCGACCGTGAACCGTCTGCAGGAGCGCGTCGCGGCGATGCTGGGGCACGAAGCTGCGCTGTTCACGCCGTCGGGCACGATGGCAAACGAGATTGCCGTCAAGGTGTGGACACAGCCGGGCGACGCAATCCTGGTGGACTCCGAGAGCCACATTCTGCACTATGAGCTTGCCGCGCCTGCCGTGATTGCAGGCGTGCAGGTGGAGACTTACCCGATTGCGGAGGGGCGGTTCGAATTCGCCGACATCGCGGCGCGGATACGCATCGCGGACGACCACACGCCGGGCACGCGCTTGGTGTGCATCGAGAATACGCACAACCGTTGTGGCGGAACTATCCTGCCGCCCCAGCAGATGCTTGCTCTACGCGAGCTCGCCCAACAACATCGGCTTAGGCTACACTTGGACGGCGCGCGGCTGTGGAACGCCTCCGTCGCGCTGGGCGCGCCCCTCACCGCGTGGACACAGCATGTAGACTCGGTGATGGTCGCGTTCTCGAAGGGGCTATGTTGCCCTGTCGGTTCGGTGTTGGCAGGCTCGCGCGAGTTCATTCGCGAGGCGCATCGGGTGCGTAAACTGCTGGGCGGCGGCATGCGCCAAGCAGGCGTGCTGGCGGCGGCGTGCCTCGTCGCGCTGGATACGATGATCGATCGGCTCGCGGAAGACCATGCCCGCGCCAGGCGGCTCGCCGAGGCGATTGCCTCACTGCCAGGCTTCTCCGTGAACCTACACACAGTGCAGACGAATATGGTTTATGTGCAAACGGAGCGTCCTGCGCAAGCGGTGGAGCGCGCCCTCGCCGAGCAGGGCGTGCTATGCATCGCGTTAGACCCGCATCGCCTGCGCCTTGTCACCCACAAGGATATCGACGACGCCTCACTCGCCTACGCTATCGAGGCGTTCGCCCGTATCAGGTATGCTTAACGCTCGGAGGTATCGCCGATGGCTGGACATTCCAAGTGGCATAACATTCGGATTCGCAAGGGCAAGCAGGACGCGCTGCGGAGCAAGCTGTTCACGAAGCTCGCCCGCGAGATAACGGTCGCGGCGAAGCAGGGCGGCGGCAACCCCGACGCGAACCCGCGCCTGCGACTCGCCATCGAGAAAGCCCGCGAGAACCACATGCCCGCCGACAATATCAAGCGCGCCATCCAGAAAGGCACAGGCGAGCTGGAAGGCGCAACCTACGAAGAAATCACCTACGAAGGCTACGGACCCGGCGGCGTGGCAATCATGGTGGAGTGCATGACCGACAACCGCAACCGCACCGTCGCCGAAATCCGACACCTGTTCTCCAAGCACGGGGGCAATCTCGGCGAGTCGGGCAGCGTCGCATGGCAGTTCCAACGCCAAGGCGTCATCACCATCCCCGCCGAGCATATCAGCGAAGAGGAGCTGCTCGAAATCGCTTTAGAAGCAGGCGCGGAAGATGTCGCGCAGGAGGAGGAGTTCTTCCGCGTGACGACCGCCGTGGAGGACTTCCATCGCGTGCGCGAGACGCTGCAAGAGCGCGGGTTGCCCATCGCCGAAGCGCAGCTGGAGCTCACGCCCACTGCCACCGTGCGCGTGGAGGGCGAGACCGCGCAGAAACTGATGCGCCTGCTGGAGGCGTTGGAAGACCACGACGATGTGCAGCACACCTACGCGAACTTCGATATCCCCGATGAGGCGTTCGCGAGCGTCTCGTAAGGCAGGTTGATTCGCGCATGCGCACGCCGCTGCCCGCAGCGACGCTCCTCGTGCTGGGGGCGAACACTGCTGCACTGATTCTCATCAATCCGCGCGTGGAGTCGGTGGAGACGCTGGGTTTTATTCCCGCGCAACCCACGCTGCAAAGCGCGCTGACCAGCCTGTTCGTGCATGCGAGTTGGCTGCACTGGCTGAAGAACGCGCTTTTTTTGGGGGTGTTCGGGTGGTATGTGGAGCGTGCGCTGTGTGCGCGGCGGTGGCTGGTTCTGTATTTCTTGAGCGGGTTGGGGGCGATTGGGACGCACTGGGCGATGAGCCTGACGATTCAGCCGGCGTTGTATCGCGAGGGGTTGGTGGGCGCGTCGGGCGCGATTTCGGGGCTGGTGGGCTACTTCGCGTTGCGTTTCTATCGGCGTCGGGTGCGCGTGGTGTGGCGTTCGCCGGGGCGCTGGGGGCTGGCGATACCGCTGTGGGTGGGCGTGGTGTTCTGGGTGCTGTTGCAGGGCGCAGGCGCGATTCTGGACGCCGGTCAGCCCACACCCTCGGAGATTGGGTACTGGGCGCATTTGGGCGGATTCGCGGTGGGGCTGGCGCTGGCGGTAGTGTGGGGCGCAGGCGCGGCAGGCGAACGCGAGTATGCGCTGCAGCAGGCGGAACTCGCGCTGGAGCAGGGCGCGGCGGGCGACGCCCTGCGCTGGCTGAACGCGCTCCCCGCCGAACCGCGCACGCTCTACCTGCGCGGCGCAGCGTGGGCGATGCTCGGCGACCTCAGTGAGGCGCGCGACGCGCTCGCTCAAGCCCTGACACGCGCCCTCGACCAGAACGACTATCCGCACGCCGCCCAAGCCGCCGACCTGCTGGGCGAACTCGAACAGCTCCAGACGCTGGAGACCCCCACGCTCCGCGCGCTCCTGCGCCACGCGCACAAACATCACGACGCGCCGCGCGCCCTGCGTTGGCTGGAGAGCCTCACCCAATCTCCCAACGCGCCCGACCGTCCCGAATGGCTACTCCTGCGCGCCCGAACCCTCAAAACGCTTGGGCACAACGACGCCGCTCGCCAACTGCTCCAGCAACTGATTGCGGAGTACCCCGACACGCTACAAGCCGCGATGGCGCAACTGGAGCGGCGCGAGTAGCCTCAGGACAGGTGTAAGACGCGCCCCCACGCGCCTGCAGGCAGCGCGCGACAAGTGAACAGGACCACCTGAGTTCGCTCCGCTATGCGCACGAGCAGCTCCAGCGCGGCGCGATACCGCTCGGCGTCGAAATGCACGAACGGATCGTCCAGCAGCAGGGGCAGGCGCACATCGTCGGCTAAGGCGTCCGACAGCCCCAGACGGCAAGCGAAATAGAGCTGGTCTAACACGCCTGCGCTCCACGCGGGCTGCGCATCCTCCACGACCAGCGTCTCGCCGCGTTCGGGGTGGTAGACGCATAGGCGCAGCGTATCGTCCAACTCGGCGTGGGTATAGCGTCCGAGCGTGAGCGTCGGCAGGTGCGCCTCGATACGCGGTTGCAAGTGCGGGCTGAGATGGCTGAGGTACTGCGCGTTCGCCTCGCTGAGCAGCAGTTCGGTGGTCTCCAGCAGCTGGCGTCGATAGCGCATCTGTTGCAGGCGTTGCTCGGCGCGTTCGAGTTCGAGGGCGACGGCGTCGGCAGGCTCGGCGTCGGGCAGGCTCGCCAGTGCGCCCTCACAGCGCAACTGCTCCGCCTGCAGATCGGTTAGGCGTTGGCGTTCGCGCTCCACCTGCGCTTCCAGGCGTATCAGCCCCTCGGCGGACAGCCCTTCACGCGCCAGAGGCTCGCGCTGCAACTGCTCTTGCAAGCCGAGAATCTCGACGGCGAGTTCGCGCTGTCGCTCGCGCAGGGCTTTGGGGTCTTGCACGGCGTGCAGCGCGTCGATTTGGCGACGGGTGGCGTCGAGCTCGGCGCGTTTGGACTGCAGCGCGTTCCACCGTTCACTGAACTGCTGCATCAGGTGTGCGAGTCGTTCGGTTTGCTGTGTGGCGTGCGTTTCGGCGACGCCGTTCGTGGGGGGCGTTTCGAGCGTGTAGCCGGCGGTATGCAGCAGGTCGGCGAGCGTGCGCCAGTGGGTCTGCGCTTCGGTTTTGGCGTGTTGCAGCGCGGGTTCGGTCGTCGTCGCTAAGTGGGGCTGCCCGCGCCACAGCAGCGCGATACCGAGCGCGGTTATGCCCAACGCGAGCGCGAGTGCGCCCAGCAGGGGCGACGCGCCCCACAGAGCCGCGCCTGCAAGGGTCAGTGCGCCGCCCAGCACGGCGAACCCCCGTCGCGCCTGAGTGCGACCGCGCATTTGCAGGCGCGCAGCGCGCTCGCGCTGAGACGCCTCCTGCAGCGTGTGCAGGCGACGCGCCGCGTCGCGATAGCGCAGGTACGCCGCGTCCACCTGCGCTTTGAAATCATCAGGCAACGCACGCCACGCGCCGAACTGCGCCTCGAGCTCGCCCTCCAACTCGCGCACGCGCCGTTCCAGCTGTTCCAGCTGGTCTAAGTGGCGTTGGTTCGCGTCCGCCTCGCGACGCAGGCGTTCCAAGCGTTCCTGCACCGACAGCGCAGCTTGCCAACGCCGCAGCAGCTGCTCCTCTTGCATAAGTTGCACGCGCAGTTGCTCCGCTTCCGATACTGCTTGCTGGAGCTGGGCGTGCAGGCGACGGCGTTGATGCGCCGTGTTCTGAGCGGTCTCCAACCGCGCGCGAATGGCTGCCACTACGCCTTGCTGAGCCTCAATCTGTTGGCGCACTCGCCGACGCTCCTGTTGGAGGCTGTTGAAGACGCGGTTCAGGTCGGCGTTCACAGCGCTGGCGCGCAGTTGCTGTTGGAGCGACTTCAAGTGGCGTTGAGCAATCTGGGTCAGCTCGCGCTGGCGGATGCAGGCGGTTGTGAGGTACACCTCTTGGGGGATTTGCCAGAGTTGTTCCCACTGGGCGCGTGCGGCGTCGCCGCTGTAGACGGTCTCGCCGATGCGCAGGGTGAACTCGGCGCGTCTACGCGGCTCGTCCACAGGGTGGAACTTGAGGATGCGTATCGGCTCGCCGCGCAGCTCCAACTCCAACTCCAAAGTCCAGCCGTTGGGGTGTCCCCAGTGGATGCGCTCGCGTGTGGCTTGCGCGGTGGAGGCGGGCAGTGTGTAGAGGGCGTCCATAAGAGCCTGCAGCAGCGTGCTTTTGCCCGTCTCGTTGCCGCCGTGAATGATGTTCAGCCCCGCCTCGAACTCGAACACGGCGCGTTCGCGGAACCGTCCGTAGCCTTCTAAAGCGAGTTGGCGGAACTTCATAGTCTTCCCCCGCGTAGCAGGTAGAGCGCGGTCTGCGCCGCCTCGTAGTAGAGGTCGGCTTGATTGGGCGTCTGTTGGGCGTGCGCCTGCGCTCGCTCAAGCAGGAAGGTCTCGAACGGTGTGTGTGGCTGCAGTCGCTCGGGCTGGAACGCGCCCTCCAAATCCAGCCAGAGGCAATAGGGCTGCAACATCTCCGCCATCGATTCGAGGTTCAGCGGCGCGTCGCCTTGCCAGCGTCCCGTGAGGCGGATACGGGCGACTGTTTCGGGCGTGAGCCACGCGCGCAACTCCTCAAGAAGCGATGCCGTGTCCTTGTACGCGCTAACATCCCAATTGAGGATGCCGTCGGGCGCGTTGTGGGGCGGGCGCGCCTCGCCGATAGCGACCGATTGCACCTGCGCAGGCTGCCCCAGAGCGACCTCAACTACCAGCATTACGGCGGGCAGCTGTTGGCGCGGCATAATCATTTCAGGCGCGCCGCTGTACCAACACGCCGTACCGCCCCGACTCCAGTCCTGCGGCGAGTGCCAGTCGCCCAGCGCCACATAGTCCAGCCCGCTCTGGGCAATCCACGCGGGTTCGATCGCGCCCGAGTTGCCTGCGGTGGGCATCGAGCCGTGCATCAGCGCGATTTGGTGGGGCGCGCCGTGCGGGTCGCGTCGCAACGCCGCCGCCCAACGCGACTCGTCCCCAGCAGGGCAGGCAACGACCTCCAACTCCAGCGCGTCCAAGCGCAAACGGTCGGTGGCTGGTAGGAAGTGGAGGTTGCTGGGCAACCGCGCCGACTGGAACGGGTGGCGCTCGGCGGGGTCGTGGTTGCCAGCGATGACGATGACAGGCAGGCGCGAATCGGCAATAACGGAGAGCGCGAACTCCACCCAGCGGTGGGCGACGCGCGGGCTGTCGAAAAGGTCGCCTGCAATCAGCACGGCGTGGCACTCGCGCGCCTGCGCCTCGCGCAACACGCGCCGAAACGCCCGCATCAGCCGCTCCTGGTGCGCCCCTGCCGACTCACCCAAGTAGCTGAACGCCCTGCCCAGATGCACATCCGCCGTGTGCGCTATCCGTAGCACAACGCCGAAGTTCGACGGGCAGGGCGGCTTCCCTACCGACTCAGTCGTTGCGGAAGAGGCTGCCGATGAACCAGCCGATTGCCATCCCGAACAGCGGCAGCGCGTTCATAAAGTCCACGCGAAACTGCAGCCAGTCGGCGATGTCCCAATAGCCAATCAGAACCGCCGTGAGGTCGAACAGGCAACGGAAGCCCGTGTAGACCAGCGCGAAGACCAGCGCGTGCGCCATCAACTCCCCGCGCGTAGCGACCCACGCAATCCCCAGCAACAGCAGGTACACCACCAGCGCCGCGACAGGGTTCGAGAGCGCGCCGTGCAGCAGCAACAATAACGCCACATCCCGATACGCGCTGATGTCCTCGAACTTCTCGCTAAGGTAGGAGTTGGGCAGCCACGCTCCAATCAGCGCGAGCGCAACGAGTTGGCTCCACAGCGTCCATTCGGGACGCCACAGGATGGCTATCAACGCGAACACCGACAGCAGCAGCGCCACGCCGAAGAACCGCTCCAGCTTCGCCGTGAGCGTGTAGCCTGTGCTGACCTCGTACAGTACCTTGACCTTCTTCGCCTCTTCCGCCGCTTCCTGTAAAGGCGCGTTATACATATTCACCACCCTCCACTTGAGATGTTCGTGCTGCCTGCGACGAGTTTGAGCGTATTCAGCATCCGCTCATAAGCCTGTTGGTAAGCGTCGTACTGATGGGGTGGACTGTAGGCGACGAAGTGCAGCGCCTCGCTTTGTGAGACGGGCACGGTTATCAGGTAGCCGCGCGCCGGCAAGTTGAGGAACGGAACCCAGTGAGTGAGCGTGAACTCGAAGTCGGAACGCAGTCCTATCGCGCCCTGCACTTGCACACGGCGCAGCTGGGCAGGCTTGATATCGGCGAACACCTTGCCCAAGTTCTGCAGTTGCGCATCGTGGACTTGGCGCAGCAGGCGCGCGCCCTGCTGCTCTGCCGACACTGTGCTATCGCCGCCGCTGGGCATCAGGTCGCTGCGAATCGTCACAAGGAGAATCTTGACCCCTGTTCGCGCGCCGCGCTCGATACGCAGCGCATCTTGGAGTTGGATGGGGCTGTTGGGCTTATTCATCCCCATCTGCGTCAGCGCGTCCCGACGAGCGGAGAAGCCGAAGGGCACTTGCACACTGAAGCGCCCTTGCGTCGCCGTCGTCCACTGGTCGATGATAGGCGAGCGTTCCGCGCGTGGGCTGGACGCTACAAACAGCAAGGCGACAGTGCCTAAAAATGACGCTATCCACAAAAATCGGTACAACCATAACATGCTACCATCTCCTACCTATTTAGACCGTTCGTGGAATGATAGGTTCCCAGCGTGAATATTCCACAAACTCGGTATGGACGCCAACGCTCCGCCATGCGAGGCTATTCTTTCCGATTGTTGGTGGGCACTGCCTCTGAACCCCTGAGGGTGTTCGAAAAATCGCCCTCACTTCAAACCCCCTCCACTGCCTGGGAGAAGGAGTTGCCGTTGCAGTGCGCACGCGCAAAGCCCCTTGACAATTCGCGAAAAATGGTGTATAATATAGGCGCAGGCGTTAGGGAAGCGTTAAACCCACGTGCTTCCAAATCCCACACCGCCTGCGAAAGGAGGCTTATGATGAGGTATCGAACGATGGCTTTAGGTGCAGTCGGCGCAATACTGTGCGCCTCGTTTGCATTCGCTGGCGATAAGCAGAAGCCGCGACCCGAGCTTTACACAGGGACAATCCAACAGGCTGTCCCCCTCGAGATCGCGCGAGTGAAGCTGATTAACGGACGAGTCGTTCAAGTTGGTCCGTGGCTCCCCTACGCAAGTTCTGACTTTTCCCCTGCTGGTGGGTTACCCCCGTCTCCCTGTAATGACGGCGGCCAGCTCGCGTTCGATAATGTGGAATTCGCAGATGGGACTCTCTCTATTGGGGAGAACACCAAATACGGCGCTTCGTGCGGACGTGGCGCTGTTCGTTACTGGTTCGGTCCGAACTATCGCAATCCCTTCTGGGTGAACGACATCCAGCAGCTGGTATCAGGCACGGAAGGCAGGATGGTAAATGCGTTAGTTCCTGTGTGGGCTAATACCAATCCCGACGGACAAACGCGGTTTATCATGGCTATCTTCACTGCAGAGGACTTTGATGACACTTGTGAAGGTCCAGCGGCAGACAACATCTATGATGGCATCGCGCTCAACTTCGGTGCGCTTCCCACAGGTGTCTGGCGAGCTAACATTTGTATCAGTAACCCGAATTTCTATCTGCAGCTGCCGCAAGATGGCAGCGGCGCTTATATCGGAATCTACCTGTCTGACTTGGCAAGCTCTACGCTTTATCCCGGAGCATGTCAGCCTATGCTGTGGGGTACGAAATCGGGCAACCCCAGTCAGCAAGGTCCCATACAGTGGGATGACGATGATCCCACGGATGGGCAGCTGGTAGCACCTGACGAGTGCTACGACTATACTTCTAACAATACATGTCCCACTCCCTTAGGCGCGATGATGGCATTATGGGCTGCTCCCCCGAGCTGCACTCCCAGCCCTGACTTGGACGGTAACGGTTGTGTGGATGACGCCGACCTGCTGACCGTGCTGTTCAACTTCGGTTCGGACGGCAGCAGCGGCGGCGACGCCAACTGCGACGGCATCGTGGACGACGCCGACCTGCTGGATGTGCTGTTTGCGTTCGGTAGTGGGTGTTAAACCCTTCACCCCCAGCCCCTCTCCCGCGAGGCGGGGGAGGGGGTCGGGGGCGTTGGACAATTGCGTATTGATGCGGGGCGCGCAGCCGCTACAGGATTTCCGATGCCGTGATGATACTCTGCGCGATGTCTTTCATCGTCTTGTTTTGGTTGCGCGCCATAAAGTGAATGCGACGGAACGCTTCCGACTCGCTGAGTCCGAGCCGATCCATCAAGATGCCTTTGGCGCGTTCGATGAGTTTGCGCGTTTCGAGGGCTTCTTGGAGTTCGCGTACCTCTTTATCTTTGGCTTGCATCTGCTGGAATCGGGTCAGTGCGACGCTGATGGCAGGCGCGAGTTCCTGTTTGCGGAACGGTTTGAGCAAGTAGGCGTATGCTCCAGCGTCGGTGGCTTGGTTCACCAAGTCCTCTTCGGCGTAGGCGGTCAGGAACACGATGGCGCATGGGTGCTGCGCCACAATTTCTCGCGCCGCCTCGATGCCATCCATACTGGGCATGCGGATATCCATAATAATCACATCGGGCTGAGTCTGTAGGGCGATGCGCACGGCGTCATCTCCCGTCTCCGCTTCGCCAATCACCTCGTAGCCGAGTTGCTCCAGCTGCGTGCGCACCATCAAGCGGGTCAGTTCTTCGTCCTCAGCAATCATGACGCGGATAGGCGATTTGTGCGTTTCCATAGTCTCCCTCCATCTCTCGCTAAGTTCGCTTCGCTCGGTTTGCCGTGAAGCGTCGCGCCATCTCCAGTTTGCCTGCGGTGGTGTAGCATGGGCTGTCTGGGTTCAGGGGCAGTTCGACGACATCGCCGACGAACGCCGACTGGTAGATGGCGGTGATGAGTTCTAATGCGCGCCGCCCCTCCGTGGCGGGCACGCGCGGCTCGCGGCGTTCCAGCACGCTGAACACAAAGTCATGGATTTCGGCGGTGTGTCCGGGAATCTCTTGCTCAGGCACGGTGCGGCACACCTCGCCGATTTGGAGCAATCGCTCCTCTTGACGCGAGTGCGGGCGGAACGGGAACATCTGCAGCGAGCCGTTCGAAGCTAAGATCATCATCCGACTCGAGTCGGTCTCCAGCTCGGCGCAGGTAGAGGCGCAGAAGCTGGCTTTCATGCCCTCCCAGTAGAGCGTCGCCAGACACCAGTCTTCCACCTCGATGCGGTGCGCAATCGTGTCGATTTCGGCGTAGACGCGCGACGGCATGCCCAGCATGTAGAGCAGCAGATCGAGGTGGTGGGTGGCTTGGTTGATGACCGCGCCGCCGCCTTCCGTCGCCCACTTGCCGCGCCAGGTGTTCTCGTAATACATCGGGCGTCGCCACCAGAGGCAGCTCACCTCCGCGTAGAACGGCGCGCCGATGAGTCCGCGCTCCAAGATGAGGCGTGCGCGTTGCACATCGCTTTCAAAGCGCAGCTGGAACACCACACCCAGATGGCGCTTGGCTTTCTGCGCAGCGCGGATCATCGCGTCTGCTTCCTCTAAGCTGATTGCCAGCGGTTTCTCCACCAACACATGTTTGCCTGCCTGAAGCGCGGCGATGGTCGTCGGCGCGTGCAGATGGTGCGGCAGGCACACGCTCACGACTTGGATATCGTCGCGTTTGAGCAGGTCGTCGCTCTCGCCGCTCCACACGGGTATTTCATAACGCCGCGCGAAGGCGCGCGCCCGCTCCTCGTCGATATCCACGACGCCAATCAGGTGCGCTTTCGCGCCCAGCATCTGATAGGCTTTCGCGTGCGCGGCGGCAATCCCGCCCGCTCCGATAATCCCAACGCCAACTGTATCCATCGCTTGCTCCCGGTCAAGCCCAGCCTTCTGGAACATGAGCCGTTCTACTATTGTACCCGCTCTTGCAGGGGCGGCGCGCCATCGCGCCAGGTATACTGCACACGATGACGCCGTTTTACTACGACTCGGCGATCGAGCAGTACCAGTTTAGCGAGTCGCACCCGCTGAAGCCGCAGCGGCTCGTGCTGTTGCGTGCGCTGATGGAGTCCTACGGCTTGGCGGACCTGCTGGATTGGCAGGTTCCGCCGCCGATAGCCGACTCGGAGCTGCGCCGTGTGCATACGCCCGAATATATCGAGGTGGTGCGTCAGCTGAGCGAGGGCGCGCCCGTGATGGAGGCGCATCGCTGGGGCTTCTCGGCGCATGGCGACAACCCGCCGTTTCTGGGGATGTGGGAGGCGGCGTTGGCGTACACCCGCGCGACTGTCGCCGCCGCCTATGCCGTGCGCGACGGCGCGCCCTTAGCCATCAACATCACGGGCGGACTCCACCACGCCCTGCCCAGCCGCGCCAGCGGATTCTGCGTCTTCAACGACCCCGCGATTGCTGTGCATATCCTGCGCGAGCGGTTCGAGCGCGTGGCGTATCTGGATATCGACCTCCATCATGGCGACGGCGTGCAGTGGATTTTCTACCGCGACCCCAGCGTGCTAACGGTCTCAATCCACGAGGGGGGCAAATGGCTTTTTCCGGGCACAGGCGCGGTCAACGAGTTAGGCGAGGGCGCAGCGGAGGGGACTTCGGTCAACATCCCGCTTGCGCCCTACACCGACGATGCAACTTGGTGGGCGGCGTTCGAGGCGGTAGTTCCGCGAGCGTTCGCGCGGTTCCAGCCGCAGGCGTTGGTGCTGCAGATGGGCTGCGACCCGCACTATTTGGACCCGCTGGGGCATCTGTGTCTTACGGCGCAGGGCTGGGCGCGTGCAGTGGCGTGGGCGAAGTCGCTGGGAGCGCCGACGGTCGCGCTCGGCGGCGGAGGGTATAACCTGACCACCGTGCCCCGCATGTGGACGCTCGCAATCGCGACGCTCATCGGCGCGGAGCTGCCCGACGAGACCCCAGAAACCTTCGTGTGGCACGACCGCATCCCCACACTGACCGACCATGCGCGCCCCAGCATCGACCCCGCCGATTGCGAGTTCGCCCGCCGCTACGCCGAACAGCAAATCAGCTTCTGGCAACGGTACTGGCACTAAGCCCCTCTTGAGATTCCTCGCCTGCGGCTCGGAACGACAGGCTCTTTAGTGACGCTGAGCAGAGCTGGGCGTCTCCTGCACGGACTACAGAATGCTACATCTGTAGCAGGAATACTAACGCCTGCGTGGAATCCCAATGTGCGATGGCAGTTCAAGACGATTTGGTGCGTGCGCGGCAGACCGCCGAGGATGTCGCCGCCGAAGAGCATAGGTTCCAAGACGGGTTCACCTTCCGAACCTTTCTGGGGCTGCTGTTCGTGGCGTTCGTGATGTTGCCTGGCAGCATCTACATGGGGCTGGTGGCAGGCGTCGGCTTGGGCGCGGCGGCGGAGTGGGTGACCATCGTGCTGTTCGCGGAAGTGATGCGCCGCTCGCTGCAACCGCTCAAACGCCAAGAGATTTATATGCTCTACTACATCGCGGCGTCGCTGACCGCGATGGGGATTTATGGGTTGTCGGGCGGTCCCTTGCAGTGGAAGATTTGGGATCAGTTCTTTGTGCAATCTGCGCCAGCGGCGGGGATTGCCGACCAGGTTCCAAGTTGGGCGGTTCCTGCGCCCGATTCGACTGCGCTGCGCCAGCGCACCTTCTTGGACAGCGCGTGGGCGTTGCCTTTGTTCCTGTTGCTCATTACAGAGATTTTGGGGCGCGCCAGCTGGATGAGTATGGGCTACATGCTGTTTCGGATGACCTCCGATGTAGAGAAGTTGCCGTTCCCGCTCGCGCCGGTGGCGGCGGCGGGCGCGCTCGCCTTAGCGGAGGCGGGCAATCGCGAGGAGTCGTGGCGCTGGGGCGTGTTCTCCACAGGCGCGGTGGTCGGCATGGGGTTCGGGCTGTTCTATGTGGGTATCCCCGTGTTCACGGGCACGCTGTTCGGCAACGCGCTGCAACTAATCCCCATCCCATTTTTAGACCTGACGCAGAATGTGGAGGCGAGCCTGCCCACCGCTATTGTCGGCGTCTCTATTAATCTCGGCGAGGTGCTGGTGGGGTTCGTGTTGCCGTATCATATCCTGCTGGGCGCGGCGATTAGCTCGGTGGCGACCTATGTGGTGATGAACCCGATATTGTACCGTGCGGGCTTTATCCCGAACTGGCAGCCGAACTCGCCTGCGCTGCAGACCAAGCTCGCCGCTGACTTAGATTTCTGGCTGGCGATTATTATCGGGTTGCAGTTGGCGGTGGCGGCGATTGGCGTCGGGATGGTCGTGCGCACGCTGCGCGAGTACCGCACGAACCAATCGTTGCGCCTGCGTGGGCTGGCTCCGCCGCCCGGGCGCGGCGACCCGCCGTTGTGGGTTCCGCTCGTGGTGTGGGCGGTCTCTGTCGTCTCGTATATTGCTATCTGTCGCTGGCTCGTGCCCGATTTCCCGTTATGGATTGTGGCAGGCTTCGGGCTGCTGTGGAGTCCGCTCAATAGTTATGTCTCCGCGCGCATGGTGGGGCTGACGGGTCAGGGCGTATCCGTGCCGTTCATCAAGGAGGTGGCGATTATCAGCAGTCGCTACCCGCGCGTCGATATCTGGTATGCGCCGCTGCCGTTATACGACCATGGCGGCTCGGCGCAGCGGTTCCGCGAGGTGGAGCTCACAGGCACGAAGTTCACCAGCATCTTGAAAGCGGAGTTGGTGATGCTGCCCGTCATCTTCTTGGCGAGTTTCCTGTTCTGGGCGTTCTTCTGGCGAGCAAGCCCGATTCCCTCGCCGCTGTTCCCGTTCGCGCAGAAGATGTGGCCCTACTACGCGCAGATGGAGGCGGTCTGGAAGCAGATTAACCTGCCGCAGAGCCAGATACGCGAGGTGGTGCTGAACGCGCTGAACATTCCGCGCATCGTGGCGGGGTTCGTGTCGGGGCTGGGGCTGTTTTGGCTATTCAGCGCGTTCAAGTTCCCGATGTTGCTGTTTTACGGGCTGGTGAGCGGCGTGGGTCAGTTGCCGCACTTCACGCTGCCGAAGTTGCTGGGCGCGTGGCTGGGGCATCGCTATTTCAAGAAGCGTTATGGCGAGGAGAACTGGGTGCGCTACGCGCCTGTGCTGCTGGCGGGCTTCTTCTGTGGCATGGGGCTGATTGGCATGCTGGGCATCGCGCTTGCGCTGGTGGCGAAGTCGGTGTCGGTGCTGCCGTTTTAGGCTATTTCTCGCCCAAGTGTCGCAGCGCGTGTTCGTAATGCTCCATCAGGTGGTGGGCAAGCTCGCGCAGCGATTCGGGGCGCGCGCCGCCGAGTGCGGGCGCGGCGATTTGGCGGATAGCGTCCAGTGGGTGCTTGCGCCGCAGGGCGACCTGCTCGATCCATTCTGCGGCGCGCTCGGCGGGTAGGCGCGTCTCGTAGCCGTTGATGTGCAGAAACGCCAGCGTCGCAATCAGCGCAGTCGCTAAGTTGCCCCGCGCGAACGGACGATACTTCAGATACCCCCACAGGAACCGCGCCGCCTGCAACAGCACATCGCGGCTCTCGCGATAACTGTACTGGTAATAGGTCGCCTCTTCCAAGCGGTCGTAGCTGTAGGGCTGCGGCGACTTGACAATCTCGCTGTTGAGCCAAATCAGGTCTTGCAGGGTCAGATAGCGCCATTCGAAGCTGGGTCCGGGCGCAGGTTGCAGTACGGCGCGCTGCGCTTCGGGCAACTGCGCCACGCGCACGAGCTGCGTGTCTTTTAGGGCGCGTTCTGTGCGCAGCATCGGCTCGCGGTAGCGGGCGATTAGCTCGTCGATGATGTCGCTCCACGCGCGCGGGTCGGGCTCCGCCGTTGTGTGAGGCAGCTGGAGCGGTCGGTTCTGGAACACGGCTTCCACCAGCGCGCCTACCTGCGTCGGCTCAAGGTCAACCGAGCCGCCGTTCGCCTGCAGGAACGCCAAGCCGAGCAGGACGCTGACGCTCGCGTTGTATTCTGGGAAGACCTGCGCGCTGGAGAGGGCGCGGATTGCCCACTCGGCGCGGTCGGATAATGTGGCGTGGGGTTCAACCAGTTCGGCGGCGCGAAGCGCGGCGTGGAGTCGGCTTCGGTCGGTGAATGCAGGCGCGTCGGCGAGGTGTTCGTAGGCGTGCTGCGCCTCACGCACGCTGGGGTAGCGAAGGCTCTGCGCGTGCGCGGCGGCGCGACCGATAGGCTTCTGATACGCGCTGAGCTCTTCCAACAACACCTGAATCGAGCCTTGTGTGAGCGGCTGCGCGCTTTCGAGCGCACGGGCAAGGGCGTCGCGCGTCTGTTCAGGCAGACGGCTCCAGCCCACACTCACATCGCGGAGCAGCGCGCCCAAATCCAACAGGGCGTCCACATCGCCTTCCGACGCAATCAGTTGCTCGCGCGCTTGGCGCAGCGTATCGGCAAGCAGGCGTTCCATACCTTTCAAGTGTACCTGATTCGCGCAATCACCGTTCTCGGTGGACGGCGTAGATAGCGAGCCAGCGTAGGGGGTCGGCGCGGGCGTCCAGCGTCTCCAACGCGGCGAGCGCGTCCTGCAGGGCTTGCTGCGCGTGCTGGCGCGCCGTCTCGACGCCGAACAGCGCGGTATAGGTGGCTTTGCGCTGCGCGCGGTCGGAGCCTGCAGGTTTGCCCAGCTGCTCAGTGGGCACAGTGTCGTCCAAAATATCGTCGGTTATCTGGAACGCCAATCCGAGCGCGTGGCTGTAGCGATCCAGCGTCTCCACAATCGGCTCCGCGCCGCCTGCAAGAATCGCGCCTGATAAGACGCTTGCCCGTATCAGCGCGCCCGTTTTATGGGCGTGGATGAATCGCAGCTGCGTCTCCGAGACAATCTGCCCCTCACAGAGAATATCTTCCACTTGCCCGCCGCACATGCCCTGAATACCTGTGGCGTGGGCAATCAGGCGCATCGTCTCCACCACGCGGTCGGGGGGCGTGTGGCGCGCTTGCTCGGTGATGAGCTCGAACGCTTGGGCGAAGAGCGCGTCGCCCGTCAGAATCGCCATCGCCTCGCCGTACTGCACCCACACGGTGGGCTGTCCGCGTCGCAGGCGGTCGTTGTCCATCGCGGGCAGGTCGTCATGCACGAGGCTGAAAGCGTGGATGAGTTCAATCGCGCAGGCGGTCGGCAGCACGGTCTGTGCGTGTGCGCCCATCGCCTCCGCCGCCGCGATGCACAAAATCGGGCGCAGCCGCTTGCCCCCCACCAACACCGCAGAGCGCATCGCGTCGGGCAACACGCGCGGCAACGGCAGATGGTACGCCAAGCAACGCGCCAACGCCTCGTCCACCATCGCGACGCGCGGCGCGAGATACGCCTGCAGACGCGCCTGCCAATCCATACCCTAAGGATACCTGAGGGGTATACTCCATGCGCTATGCATCAGGCGGAATGGAGAATCTCGCTGCACGGCGGGCACAGCGGCGAGTTTTGCGAGCACGCGGAGGGAAGCCTACGCGAGATTCTGGAAGCGGCGTGTGAAGCAGGCTATCATGTGTTCGGCGTGGCGGAGCATATGCCCCGCGTGGACGCCAAGTTCCTCTATCCCAAAGAGATCGAGTGGGGTTGGACGCCCCAAACTTTAGAGCAAACCTTCGAACGGTACGCGCAAACGGTTTGCCAGCTCGCCGAGGAGTTCGCCGATAGGCTGACGGTGCTGCGCGGCTTCGAAATCGAGGTCGTGCCGCAAGACCGCTATGTGGCGCTGGTGCAACATTACCGCCAGAAGTATCCGTTCGACTACATCGTCGGCTCCGTGCATTACCTCCACGACGCCTCCATCGACGGCTACTCCGAACAGAGTTTCTTGGAGATGATGGAGCAGGTGGGCGGCATGGAGGAGGTCGCTGTGCAGTATTATCACAAAGTGGCGGAGATGGCTCAAGCGGTGCGTCCAGAGGTGATTGGGCACTTGGATTTGGTGCGGTTGAAGGCGACGCGGTTGGGCGTTTCCGAGCAAGTATCCACCCCGCGCGTGCGCCGAGCCGTCGAGACCGCGCTGGAGGCGATACGCGCGGTGGACGCGCGTGTGGAGGTGAACACCTCGGCGTTGCGCAAGGGATTAGACCAGCCCTACCCTGCCGATTGGATTGTGCAGATGGGCGCGCAGATGGGCGTGAAGTTCTGCATCGGCGACGACAGCCACCGCCCCGCGCAGGTCGGCTTCGGGCTGGACGCCGCGCGCGAACACCTGCTGCGCAACGGCGTTGCAGAGGTGCATTACCTCACACGAGAGAACGGGCAGATTGTGCCAGCGTCGGCGCGTCTGGACACGGGCGTCGCTACACGCCGTCCGTAATCAGGCGCAACTTGCTGAGCCACTCTTGCATCGGCTGCAGCAGGTTGTAAGCCGTGAAATCGAGATGCACGGGCGTAATCGACACATAGCCGTGCGCGACGGCGTAGACATCTGTGCCTGGCTGGTCGCGCTCCTCCACCAAGCTGCCGCTCAGCCAATAGTAAGGGCGTCCTGCAGGGTCAACGCGCGACTCGATGCGGTCGGCGTATTGGCGTCTGCCCAGCGCAGTGATTTGGTAGCCTTTGACCTCGTGGATGGGCAGGTTCGGCACATTCACATTCAGGAAGGTATGTTCGGGCAGCGGGTGTTCACGCACCAGTCGCGCGATGTTCAGCGCGGCGAGCGCGGCGGTCTCGTAGTGCATCGGGGGCAACTCGCTTTGGAATGGTTCGTTGGTGGCTTCGGCGCGGGCTAAGGGCAACACCTCCTCCGCCGCGAGCGAGACGGCAATCGCGCTGACGCCGTGAATGGCGCCTTCAATCGCGGCGGCAATCGTGCCAGAGTAGGTGAGATCCCAGCCCAAGTTCGGACCTGCATTGATGCCCGACACCACCAGGTCTACTCGGTGGTTCAGCACGGCGTGCGTGCCGAGCGTGACGCAGTCGGTGGGCGTGCCGTTCGTCGCATAGGCGATTGTGCCGTCAGGCAGGTGGATGCGGTGCAGGCGCAGGGGCTTATGCAGGGTGATGGAGTGCCCTGTCGCGCTGCGCGGGCGGTCGGGCGCCACGATAAAAACTTCGCCGAGGGGTTGCAGCCGCTGCGCCAGCAGCCGTATCCCCTCGGCGTAGACGCCGTCGTCGTTGGTGACCAAAATGCGCATCACTCTGCGCCCTCGCCGACCAGCTTGTCAGGGATAATCCCCAGCCACTTCTTCAGACGGTAGATGGTCGTGTCGCGGTGCAGCTCGGCAATCGCGCGGGTGAGCGGAATGCCTTTGGGGCAGACCTTCACGCAGTTCTGTGCGTTGCCGCAGCCCGTAATGCCCTCGGGACCCGTCAGCACTTCCAGTCGCTCGTTCGCCAGTGTCGCGCCAGCGTAGTGCAGGTTGAACAACTTCGCCTGCGCAATCGGCGCGGGTCCGATAAACGCCGAGTTCTCGTTATACTGGGGACACGCCTCCATGCAGCAGCCGCAGGTCATGCAGCGCGCGAACGCATAGCGCAGCTCGCGCGTGGCGTCGTCGATGCGCGGACCAGGACCCAAGTCGTGGTAGCCGTCCATCGGCACCCACGCTTGCAACTTCTTGAGCGCGTCGAACATTCGGCTGCGATCGACAATCAGGTCGCGCACAACGGGGAACTTGCTCATCGGCTCTAAGGTGACCTCGATAGTATCCCCCTTGTGCACGCCCACTTGGTCGATAAGCGCGGCGCAGGATTGTTGCACCACGCCGTTCACCACCATCGTGCAGGTGCCGCACACCTGTTCCAGGCAGGCGGCTTCCCACGCGGGGGGCGATACAGCGTGTCCGCTGCTATCTACAGGATTGCGCTGAACCTCCATCAGGCAGGAGATGACATTCATGTTGGGGCGGTACGGCAGGTGGAACTCTTGCCAGTAAGGCTTCTGGTTCGGTCCATCCTGCCGACGCACCTTCAAGCGGATGGTGCGGATAGTGCCGTTGCCGTTTTGCATTAGTGTTCGCCTCCAGCTAAATTATACCCGATGAACGGCTTTGAGTTGCTGTTGCATCCGCTCGGCGAGTTGGCGCGCTTGCATCTCGTAGGCGTTCTTGTCGCGCCAAGTGTCGCGCGGGTTGAGCAGCTCAGTGGGCACATCGGGGACGCTCTGTGGAACCTGCAGTTCGAAGATGGGGTCGGTGCGGTAGTCGGTTTGGTGCAGCGCGCCGTGGAGCGCGGCGCGGATCATCGCGCGAGTGTAGCGGATGGGGATACGCTGTCCGACGCCGAACGCGCCGCCCGTCCAGCCTGTGTTGACCAGCCACGCTTGCGCTTGGTGTCGGCTCAGCTGCTCCGCGAGCATCGCGCCGTAGCGTGCGGGGGGCATCGGCAGGAACGGCGCGCCGAAACACGCGCTGAAGGTCGCTTCAGGGTCTTTCACGCCGCGCTCGGTGCCCGCCACCTTCGCCGTGTAGCCGAGCAGGAACATCTCCATCGCCTGCTCCACTGTCAGTCGGCTGATGGGGGGCAGCACGCCGAACGCATCGGCGGCGAGGAAGAAAATATGGCTTGGGTGCGCCCCGACGCTGGGCAGCACCGCGCCCTCGATGTAGTCTACTGGGTACGCCGCGCGGGTGTTCTCGGTGATGGAGGCGTCGTCGTAGTCTGGCTCGCGCGTGACAGGGTCTACCACCACATTCTCCACCACGCTGCCGAAGCGTATCGCGCGCCAGATTTGCGGTTCATGCTCGCGCGAGAGCCGAATACACTTGGCATAGCACCCGCCCTCGAAGTTGAACACGCCCGTATCGCTCCAGCCGTGTTCGTCATCGCCGATGAGTCGGCGTTCGGGGTCGGCAGAGAGCGAGGTCTTGCCCGTGCCGCTCAGCCCGAAAAAGAGCGCGACATCGCCCGACGCGCCCACATTCGCCGAGCAGTGCATCGGAAACACGCCGCGCAACGGCAGCAGAAAGTTCATCACCGTGAAGATGGACTTCTTAATCTCTCCAGCGTAGGCAGTGCCCGCGATTAGCACGACGCAGCGCGTGAAATCGAGCGCGACGACCACCTCGCTGCGCACGCCATCGACGGCGGGGTCGGTTTTGAAGCCCGGCGCGTGCAGCACCGTGAAGTTCGGACGGAAGTGCGCCAGCTCGTCGCGGTGTGGGCGGATAAAGAGCTGCTTCGCGAAGAGGTTGTGCCACGCCTGCTCGGTAATCACGCGCACGCTGAGCCGATAGCGCGGGTCCGCCCCTGCATAGCAATCTTGCACATAGAGCGGTCGGTTCGAAAGATACGCCGTGACGCGCAGCAGCAACCGCTCGAACACTTCAGGCGTCATCGGCTGGTTCACCGCGCCCCAGTCAATCAGCGACTCGTACTCCGCGCGGCGCACAATAAACTTGTCTTTGGGAGAACGACCTGTGTATTGCCCTGTGCGAGCCACTAACGCGCCGTTCGAGGCTAACTGCGCTTCACCGTTAGAGACCGCGCGCTCTACTAAACTCGCTACCGAAAGATTATGATACAGAGGACTGGCTTGACCTAAAAGATTCTCAATCTCTAAATTATTCGGTTCTGTCGTCCAATCAGGGAGTATCGACATCGTTCTGTTCCTCCAGCTGTTGCTCTGCCTTGAGCCTCCACGCATCGGCGCGGGGACGCCATAAGGATACCCGATAGAGGCTGCGACACAGTTGCAGGGTGCGCTGTTTTACGGTTGGGCAGATGGGTTAGGGATAGACGAGGCGCGCTAAGCCTGTTGCGCGTTCGGCTGGGGGCGCGCTCGCTTGGAGGCGAGAATGCGCGGCAAATAGACTGTAAATCGGGAGCCTTCGCCCACGCGCGTCTGCACTTCGATAGCGCCGCCGAGCTGCTGCACCGCGCCTTGCACCGCCGCCAACCCCATCCCTGTGCCCTGCCCGAACGACTTCGTCGTGAAAAACGGCTCGAAGATATGGGGCAGCACTTCCGACGGTATGCCTGTGCCCCGGTCGATGACCGTCAAAGCGACATAGCGTCCGTTGGGGACACGGCTCGTGCGCAGTCGGCGTACGGTTTTATTCTGCAGCGCAATCGTGATGGCGCCGCCGTTGGGCATCGCGTCGCGTGCGTTCACCACCAAGTTCAACACAATCTGCAGCAGCAGGTTGGAATCGGCTTGAACTTGCCCCAGCGGCTGTTGGATTTGGGTTTCCAGCCGAATGTTTTCGGGCAGCACGCGCCGTAGGATGTCCAACGCGCCTTCCAGCCACACTGATAGGTCAATTGGCGCGAGTTGGATGATTTGTCGTCGGGCGTAGGCAAGGAGTTGGCGGTTCAAGTTCGCGGCGCGCTCGGCGGCTTGGGTGATGCCGTCAAGATAGCGCAGGGTGGTTTCGTCTTGCACGCGCCCGCGCGCCAGCTCCGCAAAGCCAATCACTGCGGTTAGCACATTATTAAAATCGTGCGCAATCCCCCCTGCCAGCCGACCGATGCTCTCCAATCGGTACGCTTGGTCTAACTGCTCTTGGAGGCGTCGCATCTCGGTAATGTCGGTTTGGACGCCCCAAGCGCGCACTAATACGCCGTTCTCCACGATGCCGAAAAAGCTGTTCAAGAAGTATCGCTCGCTGCCGTCGACGGCGCGCTCTTTGGACACTATACCCTCCACGCGATAGTTGTTCTGCACGAAGGCGCGCAGCATCTCGCGATTTTGCGGCTCGGTGGGGATAAGCAGCTGCGGCAGCGCAGTACCTATCAGCGAATGCCTCGATTCAACGCCGTACATGCGTGCGAAAGCATCGTTGCACTCGGCTAAGTAGGCGTGTTGAAAGAGGAGTTCTATCTGTTGCTCAGTCGGCAAATCAGTGTGGATTGGTTCGCGCGTGTCGAATCGCCAGATTCCCTCGTTGGCGTACTCAATAAAGGTGCGATACCGCTCCTCGCTTTGCTGCAGCGCGCGCTGCGTCTTGATGAGCTCGCTCACATCCCTGAAGACGCCCCAAGTCCCGAACAACAACCCTTCATGAACGATTCCCTGAAGGCTGCATAGCAAATAAACGCTGTCGCCGTCTGCTCTCGGAGCCTCAAACAGCCACCCAGAAAGGGAATAACCGTTTATAATAAACTGGCGCATCAGCTCGATATTTCTGGGGTCTTCAGGCGGAATACGCTCGCGCATAAATGTTCCAATCAACTCGCCAGGATCCTGTGCGCCCCACATGCGACAGTAGACGCGATTGCACTCTGCTAAGTAGCTGCGCTCAAAAAAAAGTGCAATCTGGCGTTCGAGGGGCATCTGGATGGGGATTGGCTCAGTCATCACTTCCCGCCAGATGCCCTCGCTGGAGAGCAGAATGAACGCTTCGTAGC
>CALGZO010000244.1 GCA_937934465.1 uncultured Fimbriimonadales bacterium
TGTCCAAGCCACGCAAGCACAGGTGCGACGCCATTCGTGGCGTCGGTAGCTGAGTGTTTTTGACCCCCTCCTTTAGGTTCCCCCTGCAAGCAGGGGGAACCAACTGAGAAAAATCGGTTCCCCCTTTTCAAGGGGGAACCTGCAGGAGGGGGTTCCGCATACAACAGGCGAATTTTCGAACACCCTCGACCTCCCCTTGACAAACCCACCCCAGATGAGGTATTATACACACTAATACATACTGCAGGAGAGGACGATGCGAACGCCAATCCCCGTAACGGTGCTGGTGGGCTTTCTGGGCGGCGGCAAGACCACGCTGCTGAACCGTATCCTGACGCAGGCAGAGCGCAAGTTCGCCGTGATTGTGAACGATTTCGCGGACCTGAGTATCGACGCTAAACTGGTGAGCCGACGCGAAGAGCAACTCATCGAGCTCAGCAACGGCTGCATCTGCTGTACCTTGCGCGGCGACTTGCTGGAGGAACTCAAACGCCTCAGCGACGCGCCCGATATCGATTACATCCTCGTCGAGTCGACAGGGCTGGGCGAGCCGCTGCCGATTGCACAAACTTTTTACATGGATGACTTACAACAGCGCGTGCGCTTAGACAACCTCGTGTCGGTGATTGACGCCGCCAACTTCTGGCGTTATTACGAAAGCGAGGCGCCTGATGAGAACAACCCTGACGAGACGATTGCCCTCGCGCCGCTGCTGATGGATCAGATAGAGTTCGCGAACACGATTGTTCTCAATAAGGTGGACTTGGCAGACCCCGACGCCGTGAACGCGCTGGAAGCACTGGCGCGCCAGCTCAACCCATCAGCGCGCATCTTGAGGGCGCAACACGGAAATGTTCCGCTTAGCGAGCTGCTGGACACGCAACGCTACGACTACGAGCAGGGCTTCGAGCATCCCGACTGGGAAGAAGAGTGGCACAAAACGGGCAGCGAGTCGGAGGAGTACGGGTTCAGCAGTTTCGTCTATCGCTCAGACCGCCCCTTCGCTTGGGAGCGGTTCGAGGCGATGCTCCAACAGTGGCATCCGAGCATCGTGCGCTGCAAGGGGCTTGCGGTCTTCGCCGACCATGACCCTGTAATCCTGCAGCAGGCGGGGGCGCATGTGGCGTTGGATATTCTCGATTTCAGCGACGAACCGACCGACGCGCCTGCGCTGCCCAGCCCTGCCGACGAGGAAGCGTTCGAGGGGTGCTTCATCAACCCCATCACGCAGTACGGCGACGCCGACCCCGATACGCTGACTACAGAACTGGTCTTTATCGGGCAGAACATGCCCGAAGCGGCGATACGACAACAGTTGGACGCCTGTCTTGTGGAGCAGTAGAGCAACGGAGGTGCATCGATGAAGGAGATACCCCCGTATCTGGTGGACCCGTTCGCGCCGATTACGGCGTTCTCGAAGTGGGTGGGGCGCACGCTCACGCAGTGGCTGCCTGAACACCCGCTGACGGCGTTTCTGGACTACTGGATTTATGACTTTGTGAAGGTGGCGATTCTGCTGGCGCTGACCACCACGCTCTTGGGCATCGTGCGGCGATTGGTGGGCGTGGGGTGGCT
Organism: uncultured Fimbriimonadales bacterium; assembly: GCA_937934465.1. GTDB lineage: Bacteria > Armatimonadota > Fimbriimonadia > Fimbriimonadales > GBS-DC > GBS-DC. The sequence continues at coordinate 1,576 of CALGZO010000244.1, forward strand.
GCGGCGGAGCGTCGGGCGCGACGATTGGCGCGGGATTATGGCAGGCGCGGTGCTGGGCGTGTTCACCCCTGTCTGCTCGTGCAGTGTGACGCCGTTGTATGCCTCGCTGCTGCATGCGGGGGCGTCGCGCTCGTCGGCGGGGGCGTTCCTGTTCGCCGCGCCCGCCGTGAACGAGTTCGCGATTGTCGTGGTGCTGATAGCGCTGGGGTGGCAAGGCGCGCTGCTCTACTTGGTTCTGGGGATGGCGGCGGCGATGCTCACAGGGCGCTACGCGCACCGCTTGGGGCTGACGCCGTGCGACCTCTGCAACGCGCCCACGCTACAGGTGTTCGCCGATAGGCGGCGCGCGCCGCTGCATCTGCTGCGCGACAGCGTGATGGAGTCGTTGGGGCTGCTACGACGGCTGCTGGTCGCGCTGCTCATAGGCACGGCGCTGGCGGCTGTTCTGGTGAACTACAACCTGCGCCCTGTAGAGGTGATGCTACAGATTGGGCATGCGTGGTGGTCGCCTGTGGTAGGCGTGTTGTTGGGGCTGCCGTTGGATGTGAACGCAGCGGTCGCCATCCCCATTCTGCTGCCCTTGGCGGAAGCGGGACTGCCTCTTGGCACGCTGATTGCGCTCATGATGGCGACCACGCTCGCGTCGTTCCCTGAAGCGGCGGTGCTGAAACCGCTCATCGGCTGGAAGGGCTTGCTCAAACTCGGCGGTTGGTACTTCCTCTACTGCACAATAATCGGGCTCGCGCTGAACCTCGTAGCGCGATAGCGCGCTGCGTCCGATCGCTTGGGGTACAATTCGCGCGGAGCAGGCGATGAGGACGCGAGTGCAATTCCTGAGGGAGCTGATCGAGCGCAACTACGAAGGCAGTGTGTGGCACAGCTTCAAAACGGCTGTGCGCGACCTGACGGAGGAGGAAGCCCTGTGGGTTCCGCCCACAGGCTACAAGGGCTACCGCTGGGCGGACGGCACAATCCTCAAGATTATCTTCCATCTGGGCGCGGACAAGCTGGTGCAGCTTTCCACTGCGTTCGGTGAGGGCGGGGTGGACTGGCGGGCGATGGAGGTGCGCTTCCGCGCGATGGGGGGCAACCTGAACGCCGCGCTCCAAATCGCCCAAGAAGGCTACGAAAGCACCCTCGACGCGCTCGCGCCACTCACCGACGACGACCTCGCCGTAGAGCGACCCTTCTATGGCGGCGGACGCATGCCCACAGGCGACCTCTTCCTGATGCTCGCCGAACACGATGTGTACCACGCCGGACAAATCATCTATATTCGCGGGCTGTACGCCGCAGCGAAGGGGAAGTAGCCATGCAGAAGAAGACAGTGCGGGACATCGAAACGCGCGGCAAGCGCGTGCTTATGCGTGTGGACTTCAATGTGCCGATTCAGGACGGGCGCATCACCGACGACCGACGCATTCGCGAGTCGCTCCCCACGATTCAGTACCTGCTGGAGCAGGGCGCGACGGTCGTCCTGATGTCGCATTTTGGGCGTCCGAAGGGTCAACGCAACCCAGAGTTCAGCCTGCGCCCTGTGGCGGAGCGATTGAGCGAGCTGCTGGGACGCCCTGTGCATTTCTTCGAGGATTGCATAGGCGAGGCGGTGGAGCAGGGCGTGCAGAGCCTGCCCCCGAACTCGGCGGCGCTGCTGGAGAATGTGCGTTTCTACCCACAAGAAGAGGCGAACGACCCCGAGTTCGCCCGCGCGTTGGCGCGTCTGGGCGAGGTCTATGTGAACGACGCTTTCGGCTCGGCGCACCGCGCCCACGCCTCCACCGAAGGCGTCGCGCGCTACCTGCCCGCCGTCGCCGGATTGCTGATGGAGAAGGAGCTGCGCTATCTGGGGCAAGCGCTGAGCAATCCCGAACGCCCCTTCGTCGCGATATTGGGCGGTGCGAAAGTGCGCGACAAAATCGGCGTCATTCAGAACCTGCTGCCCAAAGTAGACCGTCTGCTGATTGGCGGCGGGATGGCGTTCACCTTCCTCAAGGCGCAAGGCTACGAGATTGGCAAGTCGCTACTGGACGCCGAGAACTTGGAGTTCGCCGCACAGATGTTGCAACAGGCGGGCGATAAGATACTCTTGCCGCGCGATGTGGTGGTCGCGCCCGCGCTGGAACCGAACCCGCCCACTCAAACTGTGCCTGCGAGCCAGATACCGCCCGACCAGATGGGGCTGGACATCGGCGTCGAGACGGCGCAGGTCTTCAGCGAGGTGGTGCGCAACGCTCGCACGGTGGTCTGGAACGGACCGCTCGGCGCGTTCGAGACGCCGCCTTTTGAAGCAGGCACCCGCGCCGTGCTGCACGCCTTAGCCGAGTCGGGCGCGGTCTCCATCTTAGGTGGGGGCGACACGGCGGCGGCTGCCGAGCAACTCGGCTTCGCTGACAAGATGACCCACATCTCCACTGGCGGCGGCGCGTCGCTGGAGTTTCTGGAGGGGCGCACACTGCCCGGCGTCGCCGCGCTCCAAGACCGTAATTCGCACCTCTAACTCTCGCGCAAGTGGCAGGAATATCACGAACTCCGTTGTATGATTCTTAATGGATCTACTGACGATGCGACGAAGCGGATTTACACTGATTGAGCTATTGGTCGTAATCGCGATTATCGCCATCTTGGCGGCGATTCTGTTCCCTGTGTTTGCGCGTGCGCGCGAGAGTGCCCGCAAGACACAGTGCTTGAATAACATGCGTCAGCTGGGCACAGCGATTAGCATGTACACCAACGATTACGATGAGTACTTCCCTGAGTTAGCCAGCGGCGGCTGCTGGGGGCGCGCAGGCATCGCCAACGCGCTCTGGAGCCGACAAATCTACCCCTATGTGAAGAACAAGGGCGTCTTCGAGTGTCCATCCGCCAGCATCTCGCGCGGAGGGATGCGCTTCTGGTCGGATGTTCCTGTGCCTGAAGACCGTGAAGTGAACCCACCGCCTTGTAATAATCAGCACACCGACCGTCGTGCGATGCCCATCGGGATGAACAAATTCTTCGCCCCCTACTGGCAGTGCCGCGAAGGTGTAGACCCCGGCTGCAACGCCCGCTGGGACCCGTGCGCCACGCTGGGTATCCCTGCTTGCGACTCGGTCTGCGCGTCGCAGTATATCAGCCACGCGCGTATTCGCGAAGCCGCGAAGATGGTGGTGCTAACCGATGGCGTGACGAGCTGCAACGGCGGCGGCGGCTACTGGATTAATGTCGCCAGCCCTGTCAACGCATTCTTCGGCATCTCGGGACGCCACGAGGGACACAACATCACCTTCGCGGACGGACACAGCAAGTGGTATCCCCTGCGCGCCACCGAATCGTGGCTCACACAAGCAGACCCCAACTTGCGCATGTCGTCCACTCAGCACCGAGCGATGGTGCAAGAGCGGGTCAGCTCGGGCGCGCAAAACTTCACCTGTGTGAACTTCAACCCTGCTGGCGTCCACTGGAACCCGATGGTAGCGTATCCGGGCGACGACCCGAACATCGATCAACGCTGCCAATCGACCATGTAAGCGATTCTGGGGGAGCCACTGTTGCTCCCCCGACTTGAGTTGCGGAGGCTACCTTATGAAACAAGAAATCCCTACTTGGGCAGTGATTGTTGTGATTGTGTTGGCGTTGGGTTTAGTCGGCGCGTGGTTCTACTCCAGCGCGAATAAAGCGGGCAGCGATGCAGTAGTGGAGAAGAGCTTCGGCGACGAGTCGAACCCGTTCGGCAACCAAACGCCGCCTCAGGGTCAGATGGGCGCAGGCGCGAGCGGTCCCTAAGCAGCTCGCCGCGCCTGAAGAGCATCGGCGTCCCCGCCGACGCACAACTCAGGTGCGACGCCATTCGTGGCGTCGCAACGCCCTCGCCAACAAAACTCAAATCCGTACCGTCGGCGTCCCCGCCGACGCCCTCTCTGGTGCGACGCCATTCTTGGCGTCGTGCTGGTGCTTGGACAGGAATGTCCAAGCCACTGTAGCGTCAGAGTCCCTGCCGACGCCTTCTCTGGTGCGACGCCATTCTTGGCGTCGTGTTGGTGCTTGGACAAGACTGTCCAAGCCACGAGTGCGCAAGCGCGACGGCAGGAATGCCGTCGCACCA
>CALGZO010000245.1 GCA_937934465.1 uncultured Fimbriimonadales bacterium
CGACAGAAATTTGAACGCACGAAACCGCATGTCAACATCGGCACCATCGGACACGTCGACCACGGCAAAACGACGCTCACCGCCGCCATCACCCGCGTGCTGAGCAAAAACGGTCTCGCCGAGTACCAGCCCTACGACCGCATCGACAGCGCCCCTGAAGAGCGCGCCCGCGGCGTGACCATCAACATCTACCACGCCGAGTATCAGACCGAGACCCGCCACTACGCCCATGTGGACTGCCCCGGACACGCCGACTACATCAAGAACATGATTACGGGCGCAGCGCAGATGGACGGCGCGATTTTGGTGGTGGCGGCGACCGACGGACCGATGCCCCAGACGCGCGAGCATATTCTGCTGGCGCGGCAGGTGAATGTGCCCGCGATTGTGGTGTTTATGAACAAGGTGGATATGGTGGATGATGAGGAGTTGTTAGACCTGGTGGAGCTGGAGGTGCGGGAGCTGCTGAGTAAGTATGGGTTCCCAGGCGACGAGATACCGGTCATTCGCGGGAGCGCGTTGCAGGTGGTAGAAGCCCCCGACAGCGAGGATTGGAGCAAGGGCACTTCCAACCGCTGGATCAAGGCGATATGGGAGTTGATGGACGCGGTGGACAGTTATATTCCGTTGCCGCAGCGGGAGTTGGACAAGCCGTTTTTGATGGCGGTGGAAGATGTGTTCACGATTACGGGTCGTGGCACGGTGGCGACGGGGCGCGTGGAGCGCGGGGTGTTGAAGACGGGCGAAGAGGTGGAGTTGATTGGGTTCCGCGACGAGACGCGCAAGACGGTGGTGACGAGTATTGAGATGTTCCGCAAGATTTTGGATCAGGCGGAGGCGGGCGATAATGTGGGTTTGCTGTTGCGCGGCGTGGATCGGGATGATATTGAGCGCGGGATGGTGATAGCGAAGCCTGGGAGTATCAAGCCACACAAGCACTTCAAGGCGGAGGTGTATGTGTTGCGGAAGGAGGAGGGCGGTCGTCACACGCCGTTTGTGACGGGGTATCGTCCTCAGTTTTACTTCAGGACGACGGATGTGACTGGGGAGATCAAGTTGCCAGCGGGCGTGGAGATGGTGATGCCTGGGGATAATGTGAATATGGAGGTGATGTTGGTGTCTCCTGTGGCGATTGAGACGGGCTTGCGGTTTGCGATTCGCGAGGGCGGTCGCACGGTGGGCGCGGGCGTCGTCACGGAGATGCTGGACTGAGCGTAAGCGCAGATTGGGGCGGTGGGGTATAATATCCCTCCGCCCCGATTCTGGAGGAGAGGACGATGAAACGCGACAAAATCAGGATACGACTACGAGCCTACGATCATCGCGTGCTGGATCAATCCGTGAAGCGGATTGTCGAGCAGGTGCAGAACACGGGCGCGCGCGTGCGCGGACCCGTGCCCCTGCCAACCGATATCCGCAGGTTCTGCGTAATCCGCGGTCCGCACATCGATAAGATCGGCATGGAACACTTCGAAATCCGCACGCACAAACGGCTCATCGATATCCTGGAACCGAACAACCGCACCATCGACGCGCTGATGCGATTGGATTTACCGAGCGGTGTGGATATAGAGATTAAACTATAGGGAGGCAGTAGCGATGCAAGAAGAGAAACAAGTATCTGAAGTGAACGCGCAGGCGAACGGCGAGCAGCCTGAACCGACAACAGAGCCAGCAGTCGCCGACTCGGCGCAAAGCGCAGACGCGACGGAAGCCCAAGAGGCGTCCGCCGAACCTGTTAGCGCAGCCGAAGCGACGCCTACACCACCCAAGCGCGAACTGCCCCCACCGCCCGTCCTCAAAGGACTCATCGGACGCAAACTCGGCATGACCCACATCTTCGACGAAAACGGACGCATGGTCGCCGTGACCGTCGTGGAGCTGGGACCCTGCCATGTGGTGCAGGTGCGCACCCCTGAAAAAGACGGCTACCACGCCGCTCAGATTGGCTTTGAACCGATGAAAACTCAGCGTGTGAACAAACCCATGCGCGGCGTGTTCAAAAAAGCGGAGCTGGATAAACCCCTGCGCCACTTGAAAGAGTTCGAGGTGGTCGATGGACAGGCGATGAGCGGTCAGGAAGTGCGCGCCGAGCATGTGTTCACGGAAGGCGAGACCGTGAAGGTCACAGGCACTTCGAAGGGCAAGGGCTTCGCAGGCGTGGTGCGCCGCTATGGGTTCGCTGGCGGTCCCATGACGCACGGCTCGATGACCCACCGACGCCCGCTCTCCAGCGGCGCCACAGGTCCCCAGCGCGTGTTCAAGGGCAAGCGCAGCCCCGGACGCATGGGCGGCGAGCAAGTCACCACGCGCAACCTGACCATCGTGAAGATTCTGGCAGACAAGAACCGAGTGCTGATTAAGGGCGCAGTGCCCGGCGGACGCGGCTCGATTGTATATGTGCAGAAACAGTAGAGGTGATACCTATGCCGAAAGCGAATTTGTATAACGCGCAAGGTCAAGCGATTGGGGAGGTCGAGCTGAGCGACCGCCTGTTCGGCGTGATGGGCAAGGCGGGCACGGTGCATCGCGCGGTGGTCGCCCAACTCGCGCACCTGCGACAGGGTACGCACGATACGAAAGGACGCGCCGAGGTGCGCGGCGGCGGACGCAAGCCGTGGCGCCAAAAACACACAGGACGCGCCCGCCAAGGCTCCATCCGCGCCCCACACTGGCGCAAAGGCGGTATCGTTCACGGTCCCACCCCACGCGACTACAATCCCATCGTCAACAAAAAAGAGCGACGCCTCGCCTTCCGTACCGTGCTCGCCGACAAAGCCGAGAACGGCGCGCTGCTCGTGGTGAATGAACTGAACTTCCCCGAAATCAAGACCAAGCACGCCGCGGCGATGCTCAAAGCGATGGGCATCGAGAACGAGCGCGTACTCATCCTGCTCCACGAGCCGAACGAGGTCGTGTATAAATCGTTCCGTAACCTGCCGAATGTGCTGGTGCGCATCGCGCCCGCCTTCGCGCTCCACGAAATCATCCCCGCGCGACGCGTGATTGCCACCCAGCAAGCCCTCGCAAAAATGGAGGAGGTGTGGGCGCAATGAAACATCCCGCACAAGTGATTGTCCGACCCCTCATCACCGAAAAAGGCACGATGCTGCGAATGGTACACAACCAGTACCTGTTCGAGGTGGCGGACGACGCAACCAAAATCGATATCAAGCACGCGCTGAAACAGCTCTATAATGTGGACGCTGTGAAAGTGCGCACGATGTGGGTCAAGCCCAAGCCCAAGCGCATGGGCGTACGGAGTCAAGGCTACACGAAGGCGTGGAAAAAAGCCGTCGTGACGCTCAAGCCCAACCAGACGATCGAAGATTTCAACCTGTAAGCGGAGGCAATTATGGGAATCAAGAAATGGAAACCGACCTCGCCAGGCAGACGCTTTATGCAGACCTCGACCTACGAGGAGATTACGAAGAAAGAGCCTGAGAAGAGCCTGACGGTAGGTCTGCGCAAGACGGGCGGACGCAATAATATGGGGCGCGTCACGGCGCGTCATCGCGGCGGCGGCAATAAACGCCTCTACCGCATCATCGATTTCAAGCGCAACAAGGACGGCATCCCCGCCAAAGTGGTCGCCATCGAGTACGACCCGAACCGCTCGGCGCGGATTGCGCTGCTGGAGTACGAGGACGGGGAGAAACGCTACATTCTCGCGCCCGTCGGCTTAGAAGTGGGCGCGACGGTGATGAACGGACCCGACGCCGACATCCTGCCGGGCAACGCGCTGCCCCTGCAGAATATTCCCGTCGGCACGCTGGTACATAACATCGAACTCAATCCGGGCAAGGGCGGACAACTGGTGCGCAGCGCGGGCGCGGCGGCGCAAATCCTCGCGAAAGAGGGCAACTACGCCACCTTGCGCATGCCCTCAGGCGAAATGCGACTGGTGCACCTCCGCTGCCGCGCGACCGTCGGACAAGTGGGCAACCTCGACCACGAGAACGAGGTGTGGGGCAAGGCGGGCAAATCGCGCTGGATGGGACGACGCCCCCATGTGCGCGGCTCGGCGATGACCCCACGCGACCACCCGCACGGCGGCGGCGAGGGGAAAGCCCCCATCGGACTCAAGCACCCCAAAACCCCATGGGGTAAACCCGCGCTCGGCGTCAAAACCCGACGCAATAAGCGCACCAGCCGATTCATTCTCAAGCGGAGGAAATAACCTATGGCGCGTTCACTCAAAAAAGGACCTTATGTAGACCCGAAACTGATGAAGAAGGTGCTGGCGACGCTGGAGCAACCACAAACCCAGCGACGCCCCATCAAAACATGGTCGCGACGGTCAATGATCGTGCCCGAAATGATTGGGCTGACCTTCGCTGTCCACGACGGACGCAAACATGTGCCCGTCTATGTGACAGAGCAGATGGTCGGTCATAAACTCGGCGAGTTCGCCCTCACCCGCACCTTCCGAGGGCATAAGGACTCGGAGAAGACCAGTAAGGTCAAGAAACGGTAAGGAGGCAAGTATGAAGGCGGTTGCAAAACATGTTCGGATACCTCCGCGCAAGGCGCGATTGGCGATAGACTTGGTGCGTGGCAAGCCTGTGAACGAGGCGATGACCATCCTGCAGCGATTGCCCAATAAATCGGCGCGGATTGCACGCAAAGTGCTGGAATCGGCTGTCGCGAACGCCATGCACAACGACGGACTATCGCCGAATGTTCTTTATATCGAGCGCGCCTATGTGGACGAGGGTCCGCGCTGGAAGCGTATCCTGCCCAAAGATCGCGGGCGGGCGTATCGGATTTTGAAGCGCACCAGCCATGTGACCATCATCTTGGGCGTCGCCGCGCCGCAAGCGCGCCCGACCGCGCGGAGAGCGTCGTCAACCGCCGCGCCACAGGAGGAGCAGAACTGATGGGTCAGAAAATCAACCCGATTGGTTTCCGCGTGGGCGTCACGCGCGACTGGGAGAGCCGTTGGTACGCGCCCAAGAAGCAGTACCGGCACACGCTGTATGAGGACTACCTCATCCGACGCGCGATTAAGAAACGCTGGTACAGCGCGGGCATCTCGCGCATCGAGATCGAGCGCGCCGCCAATATCGTGCGCGTGATTATCTATGCGGCGCGTCCGGGTCAAATCATCGGGCGCGGCGGGCAGGGCATCGAAGAGGTCACCCGAACCATCTACAAGACGCTCCACCCGAATAGACCCGAAATCCGCATCGATGTCGAGGATGTGCGCAACCCCGACCAAGACGCGCAGCTGGTGGCGGAGAACATCGCTAACCAGTTAGAGCGCCGTATCTCGCACCGACGTGCCATCCGCCAGACGCTGGCGCGTGCGCAGCGCATGAACCTGCGCGGCATCAAGGTCATGGTCGCAGGGCGGCTCGGCGGCGCGGAGATTGCCCGTACCGAGTGGGATCGGTGGGGGCGCGTGCCGTTGCAGACCCTACGCGCCGACATCGACTACGGCTTCGCCACCGCCTACACCATCTACGGCACTATCGGCGTGAAGGTCTGGATTTACAAGGGCGACATCCCGATGTCCGAGCGACGCATCCTGCTCTCATCCGTCACCACGCCCGAATCGGCGACGCCGAGCGAGATGCGGCGCGGCGCACGGGCAGGGGCGCCCGGACGCGGCGGGGGCGGCGAGCGTCAGCCCGGACGACGACGCCGTGGACGCGGGGGACGCGGCGGCGGCAACGCTGGACGCGCACCGCGACCGCCACGAACCGATACACCGCCCACCAACGCGCCCGCAGGCGAAACGCCCGTCGAAGAGTGAGGTGAACCACTATGTTGATGCCGAAACGAACGAAATACCGAAAACAGCAACGCGGACGGCGCAAAGGCGTCTCCAAAGGCGCACGCGAACTCCACTTCGGCGAATTCGGACTCGTCGCCATGGAACCCGCCTGGCTGACCAACCGCCAGATGGAAGCGGCGCGCGTCGCCATCGTGCGCTACCTCCGCCGCGGCGGCAAAACCTGGTTCCGAATCTTCCCCGATAAACCCTACACCAAGCGCGCCGCCGAAACACGCATGGGTTCCGGTAAAGGCAGCGTCGAAGGCTGGGTCGCCGTCGTCAAACGCGGACGAGTCATCATGGAGCTCGGCGGCGTGGACGAAGCCCGCGCCCGCGAAGCGCTCCGACGCGCCAGCCATAAACTGCCCATCAAAACTAAAATCGTCTCCAGAGCCGACTTCCAACTCGGCGCAGAAACTAAAACCGCAGGAGGTGAAGGCGCATGAAACCCCTCAAACCTGAACAACTGCGACGCATGACCATCGCCGAACTGCAAAAAGAACTCGACAACCTGCGCAACGAGCAGTATCGCCTGCGCGTGCAGAAAACTATCGGGGAATTCAAAAACACCGACTCGATACGCCAACTGCGACGCAATATCGCGCGCGTCCAAACCATTCTCAACGAGAAACGACGCGAAGCAAGCGTTTGAGGAGTAATTAACAATGAACGAAGAGACCACCCAACTTGAGACGCCGACAACAGAACGCGCCGACTTGCAAGCGACAGGCGAACTCGCCCCTTACAAAGGGCGACGCAAAGTGCGCGTGGGCGTCGTGGTCAGCGATAAGATGGATAAAACTGTCGTGGTGGCAGTGATGCGCAGCTATCGCCACCCCGTGTATCGCAAGACCATCCGACGCACCAAAAAATATATGGCGCACGATGAACATAACGCCTGTCGCGTGGGCGACCGCGTCGAGATTGTCGAGACGCGCCCGCTCAGCCGACACAAACGCTGGCGCGTGCGCCAAATCTTAGAACGCGCTCAGTAATAGGAGGGATTTACCATGATACAACCGTTTACACGCTTGAAGGTCGCCGACAACTCCGGCGCACGCGAGGTGATGTGCATCCGCGTGCTGAAAGGCTCGAACGCGCGCTACGGGCATGTGGGCGATGTGATTGTGGCGTCGGTCAAAAGCGCCTCGCCCAATATGCCCGTCAAGAAAGGCGATGTGGTGCGCGCCGTGATTGTGCGCACGCGCAAGCCCATCCGCCGACCTGACGGCAGCACGCTGCGCTTCGACGACAACGCATGCGTGATTGTGAACAATCAAGGCGAGCCGCGCGGCACACGCATCTTCGGGCCCGTCGCCCGCGAACTGCGCGACAAACTCTTCATGCGCATCGTCTCGCTCGCGCCCGAAGTGCTGTAGGAGGGAAACCACGATGCGCAAACTGCAACGACCTATTCGGATGAAAATCCGCACCGGCGATACGGTGGAAATCATCTCTGGCAAAGACAAAGGCAAGCGCGGCGAGGTGAAGCGCGTGCTGCCACGCGAGAACCGCGTGGTGGTCGATGGCTTGAACCTCGTGTGGAAACACAAAAAACCGCGCCAGATGAACCAGAAGGGAACCAAAATCCAGATGCCCGCGCCTCTGTATGCCAGTAAGGTGATGCTGGTGTGTCCCCACTGCGACAAGAAAACGCGCGTCGGACGCACCCGCGGACAGGACGGCAAACTCTATCGCCTGTGCAAAGAGTGCAACGAGATGATCGATGTGACGAAGTGAGGGATGAACGATGGCTAAGCAAAAACCCGCAACGCCTGCCCAACCGCAGGGCAAAAAGGCGAGCAAGGAACAGAAAACCGACGCGCTGTTCGCCACAGGCGACGGCGCAGTCGCGCGGATTACACCGCGACTGCGCACCCACTACGAACAAGTGGTGCGCCCCCAACTGCAACAGCAGTTCAACTACAAAAACCCCATGCAAATCCCGCGCCTGGAGAAAATCGTCATCAACATGGGCGTCGGCAAGGGCGAGCAAGAACCTAAACAACTCGAAAATGCAGTGCGCGACCTCGCCCTCATCTCCGGGCAAAAGCCTGTCATCACTGTCGCCAAAAAAGCCATCTCCAACTTCCGCTTGCGACAGGGACACCGCATCGGGTGCAAGGTCACCCTGCGCGGCGACCGTATGTATATCTTCATGGAGAAACTCATCAATCTGGTGCTGCCGCGCATCCGCGACTTTGCTGGCGTCTCGCCCCGCTCGTTCGATGGGCGCGGCAACTACTCGATGGGGCTGCGCGAGCAGATTCTGTTCCCCGAGATTGTCTACGATCAGATCGACCGACTGCGCGGCATGGACATCACCTTCTGCACCACCGCCAAAACCGATGAGGAGGCGTTCGCCCTGCTGAAGGCGATGGGCATGCCCTTCCGCAAATAACCGTAGCACGGACACACCCGTCCGTGCTACCCCCTTGACTTTACCTATTCGCTTTCGGGCATAATATAACCGCTGGGGCGCAGGCACATTCGGCGAATGCGAAGAGCCTCTCGGCTTAGGCGTGGGGGGCTTATTTTACACGCAAACTGCACCATTCGCCACTCTCACAGAAGGAGTAAGACCATGAAACAGTACGCGCTGGAGCAGATTCGCAATGTAGCACTGGCGGGACACGGCGGCAGCGGCAAAACTACGCTCGCCGAACATCTCCTCTACATGGCAGGGCATATCGACCGCGTCGGCAGCATCGAGGCGGGCAACACCACCTCCGACTTCGACCCCGAAGAACAACGGCGCAAAATCAGCCTGAGCGCGTCGCTGCTGCCCATCGAGTGGAACGGATATAAAATCAACCTGCTGGATACGCCCGGCTTCCCCGATTTCATCGGCGAGTTGTACAGTGTGCTGCAGGTGGTGGACGCTGTCGTGCTGGTCGCCCCCGCGCAGGCAGAGCTGGAGGTCGGCTTCGAGAACGCTTGGGAGATATGCGAAGCGCGCCAACTGCCACGATTTATCTTCGTGAACAAAATGGAGCGCGACGGCGCAGACTATCGCGGGTTCGTGAACCATCTACGGAGTATCTACGGCAAGCGTATCGTGCCTTTGCAAGTGCCCATCGGCGCGGAAGCGCAGTTCAAAGGCGTAGTGGATGTGTTGCACGGCAAGGCATACACGGGCAAAGACCGCGACATCGAGGCGACCGCCATCCCCGACGATTTGCACGAGTTGGTCGGGCGCGCACGCGAGCTCTTGATGGAAGCCGCCGCCGAGACCGACGACGCGCTGCTGGAGAAATACCTCGACGGCAACCCGCTCACCGACGAGGAGATGGTCCACGCCTTCCACGAGGGCGTGCGCACAGGGCAGATTGTGCCCGTGCTGTGTGGCTCCGCCGCGCAGGGCGAAGGGCTGGCGCCCCTGCTGCAAGCAATCGTCGAACTCGCGCCCTGCCCCGTCGAAGTCCCACCCCCGCAAGCGACCGACCTGCGCAAAAACGAACCCATCCAACTGCACCCCGACCCCAACGGCGCGTTAGCCGCCTTCGTGTTCAAAACCACTGCCGACCCGTTCGTGGGCAAACTGACCTACTTCCGCGTCTATTCAGGCACGCTCAAAGGCGACTCGCAGGTCTACAACGCCCAGAAGGAGCGCGACGAACGAATCGGGCAGGTGTTTTACCTGCGCGGTAAACACCAAATCGCGACCCCCGAAGTGCGCGCGGGCGACATCGGCGTCGTGGCGAAGCTGCAAGAAACGGGCACAGGGCACACCCTCTGCGAGAAGAACCGACCCATCGCTATTGAACCCATCGCACTGCCCGAACCCATCTACACCGTCGCGATTGTCGCCAAGACCAAAGCCGACGAAGACCGACTGGGCGCCGCGCTCGCCCGCCTGCAAGAGGAAGACCCCACCTTCCACGCACGACGCGACGCCGAAACTGGACAAACCCTGCTGTCGGGCATGGGCGACCTCCACTTGGAAGTGATTATCGATAAGCTCAAGCGCAAGTTCAACACGGAAGTAGAGACCGTCGAGCTGCGCATCCCCTACCGCGAGACGATTACGCGCCCCGTGCAGCGCGTGGAAGGTAAGTTCAAGCGTCAAACAGGCGGGCGCGGGCAGTACGGACACTGCTTCATCAATATGGAGCCGCTGCCGCGCGGGTCGGGCATCGAGTTCACCGAGAGCATCGTCGGCGGCGCTATCCCCAAAAACTACCTGCCTGCTATCGAGAAAGGCATCCGTGAAGCCGCCGAGAAAGGCATCCAAGCGGGCTTCCCTGCCGTCGACTTCAAAGTGAATGTGGTGGACGGCTCCTACCACGAAGTCGACTCCTCCGACCAAGCCTTCCGAATTGCAGGTAGCCTCGCCTATCAAGAGGCGGCGATGAAGGCAGGTCCTGTAGTGCTGGAACCGATACTGGAGGTCGAGGTGGATGTGCCGGAAGCCTTCACGGGCGATGTGATGGGCGACCTCAACGGCAGGCGCGGACGCATCGCGGGCATCGACAGCTTGGGCAAAGGACGCCAACTCATCCGCGCCCATGTACCCATGAGCGAGATGACACGCTACGCGCTGGAACTGCGCTCCATCACACGCGGACGCGGGCGGTTCCGAACGCGCTTCTCCCACTACGATGAAGCGCCCCCGAATGTCGCGCA
>CALGZO010000246.1 GCA_937934465.1 uncultured Fimbriimonadales bacterium
GCAGGTATAATCCTGCGTGTTCATCGACGAGGCGGTGATTGAGGTGGAGGCGGGGCGCGGCGGCGACGGCTGCGTCTCGTTCAGGCGCGAGAAGTATGTGCCGCGCGGCGGTCCCGACGGCGGCGACGGCGGCGACGGCGGCAGCGTCATCCTCATCGCCGACCCGAAGCTCAGCACTCTGCTCGATTTCCACTACAAGCGTCGCTACAAAGCCGAGCGCGGCGGGCACGGCAGCGGCAGCAACCGACGCGGGCGCAACGGCAAGTCCATCACCTTGCGTGCGCCGCTCGGCACGCTCATCTACGACGCCGAAACGGGCGCGCTCTTGGCAGACCTGTCGCGTCCGGGGCAAAAGTTTGTCGCCGCGCGCGGGGGCAAAGGCGGACGCGGCAACGCGCACTTCACCACGCCCACACGCCAAGCGCCACGCTTCGCCGAGAAAGGCTTGCCAGGCGAGCGGCGCACCCTCCGACTGGAACTGAAACTGCTCGCCGATGTGGGCATCGTCGGCATGCCCAACGCGGGCAAAAGCACCCTGATTAGCCGACTCTCCGCCGCCAAGCCCAAAATCGCCGACTACCCGTTCACCACGCTGGTTCCCAACTTGGGCGTCGCGCAATATCAGGGTCAGAGTTTCGTGATTGCCGATATTCCGGGGCTGATTGAAGGCGCGCATGCGGGCGTGGGGCTGGGGCATCAGTTCCTGCGCCATGTGGAGCGCGCGCGGCTGCTGCTCTACTTGCTGGATGTCTCGCCGTTCGCCGCCGAGCCGCCCCTGCAGGCGTTCGCGACGCTCCAACGCGAACTGCGCCTCTACAACGCCGAACTCGCCCAGAAGCCTGCCCTGATTGCCCTCAACAAAATCGACGCCATCCCACCCGACGAGCGCAGCGTCATCGAGCCTGTTCGCGAATCGCTTGCCGCGCAGGGCTACGAGGTGTTCCTCATCTCCGCCTACACGGGCGAGGGGCTGGACGGGCTGACGGCGCGACTGGCGCAGCGCGTGGCGGAACTGCCGCCGCCCGAACCGCTCATCGAGACGCCCCCCGAAACGCGCAAGCCCCAACATCAGCCTACGCGCGTCTACAAAGCCGACGACATCTTCATCGTGGAAGGCACGCTGCCACTGGAAATCGTGCAACGCACCGACTTCGGCAACCACGAGGCGGTGCTGCGCATGCACAAGCGGCTCAAGGGGCTGGGCGTGTTCCGCCAACTGGAATCGCTGGGCGCACAAGAAGGCGACACCGTGCGCATCGGCGATGTGGAACTCGAATACACGCCTGACGCTTAGGCGACCCAACGACCAAGCAGCTCTAAACTGTGTGCCACTGGTATAATACTTATAGGATGACGCCAACTGCGTCAGGAATTCACTATGGGGTCTACTCTTATCCTGAGGCGGGGCGGATTTTAGGTGTATCCCCGCGACGGGTAGCGCGCTGGGCAGATGGGTACTTCTTTTCCCGCAAAGAGCGCGTCGGGCGATCAGAGCCAGTACTCCAAGCGCAGGCGCATCAACGCGGCGTTTTGAACTTTCACGAACTGATCGAGTTGATGTTCGTGCGTGAATTCGTCGCGTTGGGCGTACCGCTGCCCCGTATTCGCGCAACCGCCCAAGCGTTAGCGAAGGAGGTGGGCGATTACCCATTCACGCACCGCCAGGTGCTGGTGGGGGGGCGCGAGCTGCTGGTGCGTGAAACCGACGACATCCTGCGTCGCCCCGACATCGGGCAGCTTGTAGCCGACTTCGCCGAAACGCTCGCCCAGCAGGTCGAGATAAAACGCGATAGAGTCCATCGATACTATCCCCCTCAATATAATCGGCAGGTCTATCTGGATATGGCGATTCGGGGCGGCGAGCCAGTGGTCTCGGAACGCGCTATCCCTACTCGCGCTATCTACAACCTATGGAGGCAAGAGCAAGACCTCGACCGCGTGGCAGACTACTTTGACCTGCCCCCTGAAATCATCTCCGCGGCGATACGCTACGAGGGGGAGTGGCGACTAAGCGCATAGTGCGTGCGCTGTATCACAGGGTATGCGAGGGATTTTATTCGATGAGAATATTTCACAGAGATTAGTAGAGTTTATTAACCGTGAGTCGAGTCTCGCTGCAATGTCGCACATTCGCCAACGCGGCTGGAGCGGACTTCCAGATGCCGAGTGGATTCCACGCGCCACGGAAGCGGGCTTTGTAATTATCACGGGCGACCGAAACGAGCGCACCCGTGGTTACACTGTGAACGACCTCAAAGCGATGGGGGCGCGTGTGATTTTGCTGGGGCAGTTTTGGGATCATATGAATCGCTGGCAACGCGCAAAGTGGCTGGTTCGCAATATCGAGCGTTTGGTGGATTTAGCCAAGAAGATGGATCCAGGCACTGTTTACCTCATCAATCGGAGAGCAATCGCGCGTTCGTTGTGAAAGAGGTTGCTCTTCCGAACAGGATACACAAAGAGGGCAGCGCCGGGAGTGGGCGTTCCCGGCGCTGTGGGTGTAGGGCGCGTGCGTGGGAGGGATGAAAAACTCACTCGTGCGCCCGCTGGAGATGCTGGGCGAACCGACGCCCCGCTTCGCCGATCCGCGCCAGCATCTCATCAAGCGCGACTTGCACCCCGCTTTGCAACTCGCGCTCTGCAGGAGGAGGTACAGGCATACAAATCCTCACCAATCCCACCCCATACTGCGCGGCTTGCTCTAAAACGCTCCTACGCAACATCATCCCATTCTTCTGAACCCTTAGACAGCTCGACCCGCTTCGCAGGTTCCGCAGAGCCGTAGTCCCAATTGTCGCAATCCAACCTTCGGCAGTAAAGCATCCGTTGCACTCTGCCGTCCGCCATCTCCACATCGGCGATATCCGCAAAGCGGCACCGCGTACAAAGCTCAGGCTCCAAGAGGCGCACGACCTTCAACTCGCGCTTAGACATGATGTTCGACCTCACTGTGCAGTCTCGGAAGGCGTTGCCTACCGAAGGCAATTATCGGTTATTGGACTGCAGGAATGCAGGGGTAAGTTCCGAATAAATATACGGGTTTTGGGGGTTTGCCGATTACTGTGCGCCAAACAACCCGCCATCTGCCGCCTCGTCGGGTGGGGTGCGCATCCAGTCGGGCGGCGGGGTCAACTCCGACTCCAACACCAGGTCCGACTCCAATATCCGCTTCAGCAAGTCCGCCTGTTGGGGATACATCGCCAGCGTATGCTCAATCACCCACAGCAGATCCAGCAGTTCAGTGGTCATCTGCAGTGTCCACCGCTCGGGGCGGATGCCGTCCAGCGGCGAGGACTTCTTACCGCCGCCCGTCCCCACTCGATACTTCAGCCATGACGCTACGACCTTTTGCCCCGACACCTCGAAGTCCCAAATCTCAGGCGCAACAGGCTCAATTACGCCCTCGCCCACCGAGAGCACGCCGTCGGCATAACGATATTCCTTCGGATAGCGGTCGGGCGTGTCGGGGATAGACTGCACGCACTTCGCGCGACCCACTGGAACCTGCATATACGGTCGCCCTGCCTGCTCATCCGCGTACCGCTCGCCATAGGTGTGCAGCCACAGCAGATATGCCCCCACCTCGCACGCCTCTTGAAACAGCGCAGGGTCTTTCGTGAGGGGCACGCGCAGCTCGCGCGAACGCAGCTCGTCCCAGAACCGTTGGGTAAACGCTGGGTGCGCCAGCACGCCGTATAGGTAGGCAAGGACGGTTTCTGGGAGGGGCGCGACCTCTTGCGCCCCCGCCGTGAGAGCGATTGTACGCGCCCAGTCCAACACTGCCGGCGCGATATTCGCCGCCTCCCCCGAAGCGTCACGATAGAGGGGTACAACAT
>CALGZO010000247.1 GCA_937934465.1 uncultured Fimbriimonadales bacterium
GTATGCTGATGGGTATGAGCGTTGGTCAGCAGGCGCAGGACGACGCTCGGCTCCAGCGCGCTCGCGCCGCTGCAGACGCGCTGTTCGCTCGCCTGCTGGAGCGACTGAACACCGAGTACCAGCAGGGTGGTGCAGAGCGCGGCGTGCAGGTCTGTGCTGAGGTTGCTCAGTCGCTCACACGGCAAATCGGGCGCGAGCAGGGCGTACAGATTCGGCGCGTCTCGCTCAAGAACCGCAACCCGCGCAACGCGCCCGACGCTTGGGAACGCCAAGTGCTGCAACGCTGGGAACGCGAACTCGAAGCGGGTAAAGAGATTGGCGAGGTCGCCGAATGGCGCACCGAGCGCGGCGGGCGCGTCTATCGCTACATGCGCCCCATCAAAATCGCCATGCCCCTCTGCTTGGAGTGTCATGGCGCGCAAATCAAGCCCGAAGTGCGCCGCCTCATTCGCGAACGCTACCCCAACGACAAAGCGACTGGCTATCAGCTGGGCGATTTGCGCGGCGCATTTTCCGTAAAAATCTCGCAACCGAAGGAGGCTCAGCGATGATATTCCGACAAATCTATGAGGATGGTCTGGCGCAGGCGTCCTACTTTTTCGGATGCCCTGCCACGGGGGAAGCGATGGTGATTGACCCCCGACGCGACATCGATGTCTACCTGAAACTGGCGCAAGAGACGGGATTACACATCGTGGCGGTCGGCGAGACGCACATCCACGCCGATTTCCTGTCGGGCGCACGCGAACTCGCCCACGCCACAGGCGCAACCCTCTACCTCTCCGATGAAGGCGACGAGAACTGGAAATATCGCGGGCTGGAAGGGTTCAAACACCGCCTACTCAAAGACGGCGACGAGTGGTACATCGGCAACATCCGCGTGCGCGCGGTGCATACGCCCGGACACACGCCCGAACATATCACCTTCCTCATCTACGACGGCAAGGACACGCCCGACCCGATTATCGCCATCACGGGCGATTTTATATTCGTGGGCGATTTGGGACGCTCCGACCTGCTGGAGGAGGCGGCGGGTATTCAAGGCACAGCCGAACCGGGCGCACGGAACCTCTACCGAAGCCTCGTGCGGTTCATCGAGCAGCCCGACTATCTGCAGGTTTGGCCTGGGCACGGCGCAGGTTCGGCGTGCGGCAAGGCTCTGGGCGCGCTCCCTGCCACCACGCTCGGCTACGAACGCCGCCACGCTTGGTGGGCTCGCACGATAGCGAACTACGACGAAGAGCAGTTCGTCAAAGATTTGCTGGCAGACCAACCCGAAGCGCCGACCTACTTCGCCGTGATGAAGCGGCTCAATCGTGACGGGATGCCCATTCTGGGCAAGTTGCCCCAGCCGCCCCTGCTCACGCCTGAAGCCTTCAAGAAGGCGTTGGACGAGGGCGCAATTTTGGTGGATACGCGCGATAAGTTCGCCTTCGCAGGCGGGCATATCAAGGGCGCCATCAACATCCCTGCTGGCAAGATGTTCTCCACCTGGGCGGGATGGCTGTTGCCGTATGACACGCCGATTATCCTGCTCGCGCCCGAATCGCAGATTGAGACGCTCGTGCGTCAACTGGTGCGCGTCGGGCTGGATAATGTCATCGGCTACATCCCGTCGCTGGAGGGCTACGCGCCGAGCGAGCTGGAGACTGTGCCTCAAATCACCGCTGAACGCGCCCACGAACTCTGGAAGTCGGGCGAGGCGGTAATCCTCGATGTGCGCGGTCTCTCCGAGTATCGCGCGGGTCATATCCCGAACGCGCTCCACATCCATGCAGGGCGCGTGCTGCAACGCGCTGCGGAAATCCCAAGCGACCGCCCTGTGATTGTCCACTGCCTCAGCGGCGCCCGCTCCAGCACCGCCATTAGCGCGCTGATGGCGAAGGGGTATCACAACTTGCATAATCTAACGGGCGGCATCCTGGCGTGGCAGGAGCACGGATACCCAACAGAGACGGCTTAGGCAACCAAACCGATTGCCCTCACCCCCAACCCTCTCTCCCACTTCATGGGAGAGGGGGCTTCTCGCGTGTATCAGCGTTCACTCCCCTCTCCTGCGTCGCGGAAGAAGGCTGGGGCGAGGGCAATCAGCAGCATTACAGCCACGCTGCACAAGGGAAACGCGCAGCCCCCCATTTACCATATAGCCGCTAAGGCTTCCTCAATACACAGTATAGATTATTCACGAAGTAGTCGCCCACGAGAGGCAGATGGCGCAGCAGGCTGAACAGACGCACCACAGGGTGGCGGCTGCAGTTCGGTTGGAAAAATTCCACCTCGAAACCAGATTCGTAAATAATCCGCTTGTAGTCGCGGAACGCCAGCATGTTCATCCCCAAGTCGCGGTAGGATGTTAGCGGGCGTCCGAGGCGTTTGGCAGTGGCGTTTAGCACCCAGCGGTCGGGCAGTAGGATGTGCGCCCACGGCAGGTTGACGCCAATCAGTCGCTTGATGGCGTCGTGGTCGCCGAACGGACTGTTCCAGAGTGGTCCGATGGCAGCATAGAGGCGTCCGCCTGATTGGAGCCGCTGCCGCATCTCTGCCAGCACCGTCGCCAAGTCCATCACATGCTCAAAAGTGTCCTTGCTGGTCATCAGGTGGAAGTCGGCTTCGTCGAGGTGGGCGATATCGATGCAGAGGAACTCGACGCGGTCGGCGAGTTCGGGATAGTTCAGTTGCAGGTTGCGCTGGGCGAATTGGATGAGGCGTTCGTTGAGGTCGACGCCCACCACGCGCGCTGCGCCTGCCCGCGCCATATCGATGCAGAGGCTGCCATGCCCGCAGCCCAAATCCAGCACCTTTTTACCCTGCAGGTCGGGCTGACCGCCAAGGCGCGTCCAGAAGCGCGGGTTCTCCCACGCGCCGCGCCTGAAATACTCCACATCGCGCGGCTCCAGCTCCGCTACAGATGGTTTTTGATCCATTCGCTCAGCTCAGCTTGGCTCACGACGCTCTGTTCGTGGGTCTGCAGGTCTTTGATGGTCGCGTTCTGTTGCTGCAGTTCAGCGTCGCCGATGAGGATGGCGTACCGTGCGCCGCTGCGGTTGGCGAGGCGCATCTGCGCTTTGGGGCTGCGCGCTTCCAAGTCCAACTCGGCGGCAAGCTGCGCGGCGCGGAGCTGCTGCGCGAGTTTCAGAGCTACGGGGCGCGCCGCCTCGCCGAATGCAACCACATAGGCGTCGATGGGGCGCGGTTCTGGCAGCGGCGCCTGCATCGCCTGCAAGGTGAGCAGAGTACGCTCCACGCCGATTCCGACGCCCAGCGCAGGCGTAGGGGGACCGCCCAGCTCCGCCACTAAGCCGTCGTAGCGTCCGCCGCCGCACAGCGCGTTCTGCGCGCCCAGCCCTTGCTCCGCAATCACCTCAAAAGTGGTGCGTGTATAGTAGTCCAGCCCACGCACGAGTCGCACATCACGCACATACGCCACCTCCAGCGTCTTCAGCAGGTTTTGGAGGCTCTCAAAGTGCGTTCGGCAAGCGTCGCACAGGTAGGGGTCAATCGGCGGCGCGGAGTCGGTGATATCGGCGCACTCTTTGCAGTCCAGAATGCGCAGCGGATTGCGCTCCAGTCTGGCTTGGCAGTTTTTACAGAGTTGTGTATAGTTTTCGTGCCCGAAGTTGCGCACCGCCTCGCGATAGGCGGGTCGGCATTCGGGGCAGCCGATAGTGTTCAGGCGCAGCTCCAGCGCGTCGGGGGTCAGCCCCAGCGTGAGGAAGAAGTCCATCACCATCGCCAGCAGTTCGGCGTCGGCGAGCGGGTGCGCCGCGCCGAGAATCTCCGCGCCGAACTGGTGCGCCTGCCGATACCGACCGCGCTGGGGACGCTCGCCCCTGAAGAAAGGCGTGATGTAATACAGCTTATGCACGCCGCCCGCGCCGTACAGCCCATGCTCTAAGTAGGCGCGCACGACTGGGGCTGTGCCCTCAGGTTTCATGGCGTATCGCTCCTCGCCGCGCTGGAACACATACATCTCTTTGGAAACGATGTCGCTGGTCTCGCCAACGCTGCGCTCGAACAACTCGGCGGTCTCCAAAATCGGCGTGCGTATCTCGCGATAGCCGTACCGCCGACAGTGTTCGCGCCAGCGCGACTCCACATACTGCCAGAGGTGGCTCTGCTCTGGCAACACATCATGCATCCCCTCTAACGCGCGATATTTGAGTTCCATCACCTACTGCACCGAGACATTGATTTGTTTGCCGAGATACTGTTGGATTTTCGGGTTCATATTGAGCGTGGAGAGCAGCGCCGCCATACCTCGCGCGATGTGCATCTCGCCTTCGTACACGACGATAAAGGTCGGCGTGGAGTTCACACCTAACTTGCTGCCCTCCTCGAAGTCGCGATAGACCCGCTTGAAGTGGATATCTTGATTGTCGACGGCGGCGCGCACCTTTTGGCTATCCAGTCCCAACTGCTGAGCAATCTTCTCGATGCGCTTTGGCGTGAGTTCTTGTTGGCTTTCGAAGAGCGCAGCGTACATCTCCCAGAATTTGCCTTGTGCGCCTGCCTCTTCGGATGCGGACGCCGCCATCCATGCCATCGGATGGATTTGAATCAGCGGATAGTGGCGGAACACGAAAAGCGCTTTGTCGCCCAGCTGCGGCAATATCTGTTTCTCCAGCACCTCGTACGCCTGCTTACAGGCTGGGCACTGGAAGTCGGAGAACTCTACTATCACGAGCGGGGCGTCTTGGTTGCCCTTGCGCCAGCCCTGCCCATCCAAGTAGAGCGTCGTGAGTTTCTCGTTGTCGGTATCGATTACCTGAGCGGTAGTTGCACGGTTCCATTGCCAGCCGCCGTAGGCTAAGCCCGCCACTACCAGCGCGAGCGAGACCGCAACGGACTGCACGAGCTCGCGCGTTTGCATTCCCGTCAGCGACGGCTCGCCTCGCAATCCTACGAGCGATAAGAGCCATACGAGGAAATTCGCCGACGCCGCGCCTAAACACCACCAGCAGGGCGTTCCCTTCGCATATAAGTTCAGCACAAAAAGTTGAACATAGGTGAAATATGCAAACGCCAGCACACCCAAAGTGCTGAGTCCTGTGAGCATCAGGCTGTATCGACGCCACTGCTCTGGGTATTGCAGGCGCGAGAGGGCAAGCACAAGCAGCAGCCCGAAAAAGCCGAATCCGAACGCCGCGACAGGCACTCCCGCGATGCGCGAATACGGCGAGCGCGCCACCACATCACAGCCGCCGCCCGTGCAGGGCAACGCGAACTCCGCCGAGTGCGAAATCCACAGCAACGCCGAGATGACCATACCAACCGACGCAAACAGTACCATGAGGCGGTTCAGGACAATCGCGTTCATAAAGGCGAACCTCCACGCAAAAGTATACCTATCAGAGCAACCCCTATCGGGTGTGTGAGGCGCGACTGTGAATTGCAGGGGATCGGCGTGTCGGCTGCGGAAGTCTGGAGAGGGTCGGACTGCGCCAAGCGAACAGGAAAACCGCCAGCCGCCTCGAACCTGTATTCTATGAACCAGCGATTGACACGGCGGGAGTTTTTGAAGGCGGGCGCGGCGCTCAGTGCGCTGCCGATTGCGCAGTTCGCGCACGCGCAAGGCTCAGACACCATCAAAGTCGGCTTGGTGGGGTGTGGCGGGCGCGGCACAGGCGCGGCGATCGACTGCCTCCGCGCCGACAACGGCACAGTCATCTGGGCGTTAGGCGACATCTTCGAAGACCGCCTCAACGCCAGCTACGAGGGTCTCAAGGAGCAGTTCGCCGAGCGTGTGCAGGTTCCCTCCGAGCGACGCTTTCTGGGGTTCGACGCCTATAAGAAAGTGTTGGAGAGCGGAATCGACTTGGTGCTGCTCTGCACGCCGCCTGCGTTTCGTCCCGTGCATCTGCTCGCGGCGATGGAAGCGGGCAAGCATGTGTTCATGGAGAAGCCTGTCGCAGTGTGTCCTGAAGGGGTACGGATGGTGCTGCGCGCGGGCGAGATTGCCCAGCAGAAGCGGCTCGGCGTGATGCCCGGCACGCAGTATCGCTGGCATCCGGGCTATCAGGGCGTGATAGAGCGCATTCGCGCGGGACACATCGGCGAGGTGCGCGCCGCCTACGCCTACTACAACGCCGCCAGCCCTGCCCCCAAACCGCGCGAACAAGGCTGGAGCGACCTCGTGTACCAACTGCGCAACTGGCTGTTCTATAACTGGCTCGCAGGCGACCAGCCCGTGGAGCAGTTCGTGCATAACATCGATGTCATGAACTGGGTGATGGGCAGCCCGCCGACACGCGCGATGGCGATGGGCGGCAGACAAGTACGCACCGCGCCCGAATATGGCGATGTGTACGACCATTTCGCCATCGAGTACGAGTACCCCAACGGCGTGCGCGTGCTGGCGATGTGCCGACAGATGGACAACACCGCCTATCGTGTATCCAACCTCGTGGTCGGCGCCGAAGGCACTGCACTGCTGGAACAGTTCACCAACTTCTATGTGCGCGGCAAGGAGACTTGGGAGCCGGGCAAGCAGTGGCTCAACCCCTATGTGGAAGAGCATCGCGTGCTAATCGAGAGCCTCCGCAAGGGCAGCCCAATCAACGAGACGCGCACAATCGCCGAAAGCACCCTCACAGCGATTATGGGGCGCATGTCGGCGTACACGGGCAAGGTGGTCACATGGGACGCAGCGATGAACTCCAAACTCAACCTCGTAGAGCGCGTGATGAATATCGGCTACGACTCGCCAGCCCCGCAAGACCCCGTGCCCATCCCTGGCAAAACACCGTTGGTGTAAGGAGTTTTGTGCAGTGCGCCGCCAAGCGTCGCGTCGGCGTCCCCGCCACAGTAGCACGGACATTCCTGTCCGTGTGCACCCGTAGCGTCGGCGTCCCGCCGACGACCAACACTGGTGCGACGCCTTTCTGGGCGTCGCCTCGCTGCAAACGCTCACAACTCGTAGCGTCGGCGTCCCCGCCGACGACCAACACAGGTGCGACGCCTTTCTTGGCGTCGCGTCAGTACCCCCGCCGACGAACTATGCTTGGACAAGAATGTCCAAGCCACAGGGGCGCAAGCGCGACGGCAGGAATGCCGTCGCACCCCTGTAGCGTCGGCGTCCACGCCGACGAGTAGCGCTTGGACAAGAATGTCCAAGCCACGAGTGCGCAGGTGCGACGCCTTTCTTGGCGTCGCGTCAGTACCCACGCCAAAGAAAATGCTTGGACAGGAATGTCCAAGCCACGAGTGCCTAAGCACGACGGCAGGAATGCCGTCGCACCACTGTAGCGTCAGTACCCCCGCCGACGAACTATGCTTGGACAAGAATGTCCAAGCCACAGGGGCGCAAGCGCGATGGCAGGAATGCCGTCGCACCACTGTAGCGTCAGTACCCCCGCCA
>CALGZO010000248.1 GCA_937934465.1 uncultured Fimbriimonadales bacterium
CGGTTTATTGAGATGCTGGCGGCTGCGGGGTTGCCTGTGGTGGAAGCGACCGCGTTTGTCAGCCCGAAGTGGGTGCCCCAACTTGCCGACGCCGAGCAGGTGCTGGCACAGATACCGCGACGCCCTGAAGTGCGCTACCCCGTGCTGACGCCGAATTTGAAAGGGCTGGAACGCGCCCTCAGCGCAGGCGCCACTGAAATCGCCGTCTTCACCGCTGCATCCGAAACTTTCTGCCAGCGGAATTTGAATCGGAGCATCGAGCAGTCGCTGCAGGAGTATGAGGCGGTGATGCGCGCGGCGAAGGCGGCGGGCTGCTGGGCGCGCGGCTACATCTCCACCGCGCTGGTGTGCCCCTACGAGGGCGCAATCTCGCCTGACGCTGTAAAGCCTATCGTGGAGCGACTGCTGGCAATGGGCATCGACGAGGTGAGCTTGGGCGATACGATTGGCGCCGCTGTGCCCACGCAGGTCGCGCGACTGACCGAGACGCTGCTGCCCATCCTGCCTCCCGAACGATTTGCTTATCACTTCCACAACACCTACGGAACCGCGCTGGCGAATGTGTTGACTGCGTTGCAGCTGGGCGTCTTCATCTTCGACTCAAGCGCAGGCGGGCTTGGGGGCTGCCCGTTCGCGCCGGGCGCATCGGGCAACCTCGCGACCGAAGATTTGGTGTATATGTTGCACGGCATGGGCATTCAGACGGGCGTGGACTTGGAGGGCGTTGCGGCGGCGGCGCGCTATATCCTCTCGCATCTGCAACGCGCGACGCCGCCAAGCAGCTATCTCAGAGCGTGCGCCCGCTGAGACTCACTCGGTCGCCAACATCGGGTCATACAGCAGCCGTCCGCAGCTCTCGCAGGCGACCAGCGAGTCTTCGGTCTCAAGCCGCTTGAGGGTGTAAGGGGTCAGGAGCGTGTAGCACACGGTGCAGGCTTTCTGCTCCACGATGGCGACGGCAGTGCCGCCCAGCTGGTCGCGCAGTCGCTCGTAGCGCGCCAGCAGTTCGGGGTCAATCTGCGCGGTGAGTTCGGCGCGCTCTTTGAGATGGAACTCGATCTCCGCTTCCAACGCCGCCTTACGCTGACGATAGTCCGCCATATGCGCCTCGTAGAGCCGTTCGAGTTTCTCCAGGTCGCGCTCGGTGGCGTCGATGTCGTGCTTCATGGTCTCCATCCGCTCCCACACGCGCAGCATCTCGACATCCATCTCCTCGCGGCTGCGCTTCGCCTCGTCGATTTCAACCTGCATGAGTTGCAGTTCGCGTGCGCTCGTGATTTTCCCGGAATAGAGTTCCGCTTCTCTGCGTTGGAGATACTCGTCGAACTCTTTGAGGCGTCGTTCCTGCTCGGTGGCTTTAGCGTGCAACTCGTGATAGTTGCGCTTGATGATTTCCATGCGGATGCGCGTGCGCTCTAAAGAGGCGCGTAGCTGCTCGCCGTCGTCCAGCGTTGCCACATCTCGGCGCAGGCGGTCGATATAGTGGTCTAACGCCTGCAAGTCCCGCAAGAGCTTCATCTGGCGATGCATAACTCACTCCAGTAGGTAGGAACGCGCTTTCTTGGTGATGGGTTTGCCGATGTCTTCCTCTTTGAGATGCCACACAGGCGAGCCGCGATGCAGTTCGAAGCATGGATACGCGCTCAGGATGGAGGCGGTCTGCTCGCGGCGGGTGCGACGGATAATGTTCAGCTCGTTGTGCAGCGTAAGGAAGTCTGCGCCGCGCGGATGCTCGCGCATCAGCTCGATCAGCAGATGGTAGGTCGACATCGCGTCGGCTTGCGCTTGCAGGTTCAGCAGCCGCTCGTAGCGCGAAGCGGAGATTGCCAGCAGCGGGTCGATTTCGCCAGTGTAGCGGAATCGGTACACATCGGGCAGCTCCGTGCGCTCTAAGGTGAAGATTGCGCCCGACAGCGGGTCTAAAGTGGCGAACTTGTCGAACAGCCCATAAATCAGGCGCGTCTCGTGGTTGAGCCACACCTCATAGGCTTGGTCGTTCTCGTCGATGAAGGTGAGCTGTTGCAGCGGCGGCTCATCGGGCAGGAACCCCAGCGGGATTTGACACAGCGGGAGTGTGCCCAGATCCTTGTGGGGCTGACGCAGCACGATGCGCACCTCGCTGGGAACCTGTTCGGGGTAGGCGGGCGTCTCTTCGTCCAGCACATCCTGCGCGCGTACATCCAGCACCTCGTCGCGCAGCGATCTCGGATAGCCTTCGGGGTCAATCAGCACATCGAGCCGCTCGCCCTCCGCGTTGCGCAAGTCGGGCAAATCGGGGAACTCGAAGACCGACGGCACTGTGCGCACATATTCGGGCACATCCGAGTCGCGCCCGAATCGGTCGAACCCGAACCACACCAGCCGTCCATCGCCCCAGAGCGCGTTCACGAGGGTGTCCAAATCTTCGCGGAAGGTGCGGCTCTTTGGGGTGACTTCGAACAGCTCTTCCAGCAGTTTGGACGCGCGCGCCACGCCTTGCGCCTTCAGCAAGTGGGTCACGATGTGTTCCACCTCATCTTCACGCAGCTCCAGAGGCTGCGTCTCTTCGGTGGGCATCGCCTGCAGCCACTGTTGGATTTGCTCTCTGGCGCGGTCGAGCCACTCTTGGCGCACGGCGCTGGAATACCACCTGCCGTCGCTGCCCCACTCATAGTCGTCGGCGTTCAGCACCGCCTCGAACAGCGCGACGCCATCGTAGGGGAACACCCAACGCGGGTCGGGATCGAGCGTAAAGTACCAGCCGAGGAAGCCTATCACGCGGTTCGACACAGGTTCACCCAGCCGATTTAGGAACTCGACCGCCGCTTGAGGGCGCGTCCAGTCCAAATCTTTCCCCAGCTGCACATAGGTTTCCACCTCGTCCCATTTGAGGTCGTTGTAGAACAGGGCGTCGTGGACGGCGCGTTCGCGCTCTTCGGGGCGCTCCCATTCGTAGGGGATAGGCTCAATCCAGTCAGGGTTGAACAGCCATTCACGCAGCCCGATGCGGTGGTCGGAGGTGATAAACAGCGTCTCGGCGTGGCGCGTCAGGCGGGGCAAGATGGTCTCGTAGTACTCATAGGAGCGTCGGTAATGCGCGCCGAGTTCGTAGGCGATGGCGGTTCGCGCAACGGGCGCGCCCGTCGTGCGCACGATT
Source organism: uncultured Fimbriimonadales bacterium (assembly GCA_937934465.1). Classification (GTDB taxonomy): domain Bacteria; phylum Armatimonadota; class Fimbriimonadia; order Fimbriimonadales; family GBS-DC; genus GBS-DC. Next base: position 3,137 of record CALGZO010000248.1, read on the forward strand.
CGCTCGATCATCGCCAGCACGGGCGTCTGTCGGGGCGCCTTGCGGTACTGCGGTTGCCAACGCCGCTCCTCTTGAAAGAACTTTTCGGGCATGTTCAGCAGCAGGGCGCGCAGCTCGGCGGAGCTCAGCCCCAGATGCGCTGTCTGCTCGCGAATTTCGTTGGCGCGTAGGGGCATCGGCTCATCTTGCACAAACGCCTGCAGCACTTCCCGCGCTATGTAGTCCAAATCCAGCCGCGTGCTCGTCTCTAAAGTCGCCATGGTTCAGCGCATGATTATACCCCACGCCATTTTGCGGATTGTTATGCATGCTACAAGTTCAGCCCTGCGATGAACTCGCTCAGCTCGCGTTGGGCGCGGTCTTTCTGCTCCTGCAGGCGTTGCACGGTGCGCCGCGCCTGCTCGATTTCGCGCTCTTGCTGCGTGAGCTTTTGCACATACTCGCGATAGAGCTCCGAGTTACGATCGAGCGTCTTCATATTCTCGCGGATTCGGGCTTGGTCGTCGGCGATGGCGCGAATGATTGTTTCCTGCCGTCGTATCTCGGCGTCCAAGTTGGCAATCGCGCGGCGGCTGTCAAGGATGCGCTTCAGGGCTTGACGGAGACGCTCGTCGAGGCGCGTGTCTTGGATATACATATTGAGGGCTGCGTCATCGGCTTGGAGCAGGGCGATAGTTGTCTGAAGGGTGCGCTCTTCGATGACTTTCAGCGTGCGGGTCTGGTTGGGCGTCAGTTCGAGGCGGAACCGATGGAAGTTGGCGGTGCGTTCGGCGTCGCGCGGCTCCACCAGTTCCCAATCGGATTGGACGGGTTGCTCAAGGAGCAGCACGCGCGGCTGATTATCGCGGTTCACAATCCGATACTCGTTCTCGCGGCGCAGGCGAGTGCGCTGTTCCAAGACGCCGTCCACGATTTTGACGGCAATGGTTTGTCCGACGATGTTGTCGCGGTCGCGCACGACTTCCACGCCCAGGTCCAGCGCGAAGGTCAGCACGCGCTCGCCCTTCGGCTCCAGCGTGGTCAGTTGCGCGTCGCCGCCATACGAGCCGTTCAGGTAGACCGTGACGGGACCCTCCATCAGCGTCAGGTCGGTCGTGTTGACGAGTTTCACGCCGAAGAAGGGATGGCGCGGGTGATTGGCAGGGTTATACAGCGAGACGGTGGTCGCCTGCACGGCTCGGTTGAGGACGGGCAGCATAGCGGATTGCTGGCGCAGGACTGTAACGGGCTGCTCGATGCGGTAGTCGAACAGCGCGCCGCGTTCCTGTCCTGTCGCCATCTCGACAACGCTCTCGCGCATAGCGTCGGCGGCGTCGGCGAGCATCGGGGCGGTCGGCTCTCCGAATGCGCCGCGTCCTGCGCGTGGCATAGCGAGCGCGAGCGGCTGTTCCTTCTCCATCGCCGCTTCGGGCGCGCCGGGCACGGGCGTCTCCTCAGGTTTGGCGTCCACGCGCGGACGCTGGAGGTAGAGGGGTTCGTACAGGTTCTGAATGAAGCTCACGGGTCGCCCCGACGCCAGTTCCACGCGCACATCGCGCCAGTCCTCGTCGGTGGTGTTCTCCACGATTGCCCAGCCCTGCAGCAGCGGCTCGCCTGCGCCGATGACCAGTCGGTAGGTCATCTTCCACAGGGGCATCTCAGTGAGGTAGCCCACCAGCACGCGCCGACTGCCCTGCCCGCGCAGGCGCAACTCGACGGTCTTGCGGGTGTTGTCCAGCCCTGTGCCCAGCGCGCTCAGCGCGTTCTCCAGCTCGTTCTGGAGCCGTTCGTCGCGCACGCGCAGGCGGCTAATCTCGCTCAGCGCGACGCTGCGCAGCCCCTCGCGCGTCCACAGGTTCACAAACTGCTGGTCGACGACGCTCTCGTTGGCAGGAGCCTTGCGCGTCTCCACGCTCAGCACTGTGCCTTCCAGGGTCTCTTTGCCGACTTGCACCGCCACAGGCGCGCCGCGCAGCCGCATCATCAACATCGCCATGCTGGGGTTGTCCCCAAGGTTGATTGCGAACGCGCTGAGCGTGCGCGTCAGCGGGTCGCGTGGCGTGTATTGCGCGGGCAAAATCTGCCCGCCATCGAAATCCACCAGCACCAGCGACTTGAGCAGGTCGTTCATCTGCGTCTCGCGCAGGCTCAGCGTGAGGCTCGCCTCGCCGTTCACCTGACCGAACCGCTCGATGTAGCCGACGCCGCTGCGGAACAACACCACGCGCGTTATCGGCAGCGTCTCCTGCGCCCAGATGCTCCCCATTAGTACCCATACGCCTACTATCCAAACATGTCGCATAGAGGTCAGCCTCCGCTATATTATGACGCACGGGGGCGCATTTTGCTGCGCTGCGTTTAGGTATACTCTTGTATACCATGTCCACGACGCGGGGTTATACTCTGGAAACAGAGATTCAGTATGTCAAGGGCGTTGGTCCGAAGCTGGCGCAGGTGTTGAACAAGCTCAACATCTACACGCTGGGCGATTTGCTCTATCACCTGCCACGCCGTTACGAAGACCGACGCCAGTTTCGCAAAATCGCGCACGCCCGCCCAGGCGAGGCGGTCACCGTCGCAGGCAAGCTCGTCACGGTCGATAACCTCCAAGTGCGCAAGGGCATGACGCTCACCAAAGCCTACATTGACGACGGCTCAGGCGTGCTGGAACTGGTCTGGTACAACCAACCCTACATGAAAGACACGCTGAACAAGTTGCGCAATAGCGTAATTGTGGCGTATGGGCTAATCAAGGAGAACCCGTATGGTTTGCAGATTGAGACGCCCGAATGGGAAGACCTGCCCGACGGCGCCGACCCCGACAGCCTGCTCAGTGTGAATCGGATTGTGCCCATCTATCCGCTCACGGAGGGGGTGCGTCAGAAGCGGATGCGCCAAATCCTGTGGAACGCGGTGCAGTATGCGAACCTCGCGCCCGAAGTGTTGCCTCGCAGCGTGCGCGAGCGCGTCGGGTTGCCCCCCATCCAGCAAGCCCTGCAACAGATTCACTTCCCCGACGCAGCCGAGCAGATTGAACCCGCGCGCCGCCGACTCGTGTTTGAGGAGTTCTTCCTGATGCAGCTCGGCGTGGGCATGCAGCGTCAGCGCAACCTGCAAGAGCGCGGTATCGCCATGCGCATCGACGCCGAGCGGCTCAACAGCCAGCTCCGTGCGCTCGTGCCGTTCGAACTCACCAACGCCCAAAAGCGCGTTATCCAAGAGATTTGGAGCGATATGGCGTTGCCCCACCCGATGAACCGCCTGCTGCAAGGCGATGTCGGCTCTGGCAAGACAATCGTAGCGGCGGCGGCGATATTGGCGGCGGTGGACAATCAGTACCAAGCCGCGCTGATGGCGCCCACCGAAATCTTGGCGGAGCAGCACTATATTAATCTGCATCGCCTGTTCCAGCCGTTGGGGATTAGCGTGGAGTTGCTGGTGGGTCGGCTCACGGCTCGGCAGCGTCAGCAGGCGCGCGAGCGCGTCGCCTCAGGGCGCGGCATGGTCGCTGTCGGCACGCACGCGCTCATCCAGGAGGATGTCGAGTTCGCGCGGCTCGGCTTGGCAATCGTCGATGAGCAGCACCGATTCGGCGTGTTGCAGCGCGCCGCCCTGCGCGACAAGGGCATCATGCCCCACCTGCTGGTGATGAGCGCGACGCCCATCCCACGCACCCTCACGATGACCCTCTACGGCGAACTCGATGTCTCCATCATCGACGAGCTGCCCCCCGGACGCAAACCCGTCAAAACCCACTGGAAGACGCCCGAAGAGCGACTCAAAGTCTACGCGGGCGTGCGCAAACTCATCGAGGAAGGACGACAGGCGTATGTCATCTGCCCCCTCATCGACGAGTCGGACAAGCTGCAGGTGCGCGCCGCCGAGGAGATGGCGGAACACCTCCAAAAAGATGTGTTCCCCGACCTGCGTGTGGGGCTGCTGCACGGACGCATGAAGCCCGCCGAGAAAGAGGCAATCATGGAGCAGTTCCGCGCAGGCGAGCTGCACATCTTGGTCTCCACCACGGTCATCGAGGTGGGCGTCGATGTGCCCAACGCCGCCGTGATTGTCATCGAAGACGCCGATCGGTTCGGCTTGGCGCAGTTGCACCAGTTGCGCGGGCGCGTCGGGCGCAGCGAGCACCAGTCGTTCTGCGTCCTGATTGCCAATCCCAAGTCGGAGGATGGGCAGCGGCGCATGGAAATCATGGCGCGCACCACCAACGGCTTCATCATCGCCGAGGAAGACCTCAAGATACGCGGACCGGGCGAGATTTTCGGCACGCGACAGAGCGGCGCGCCCTCGTTCCGCGTGGCAGACCTGGTGAAAGATATGCGCCTGCTGGAAGTCGCGCGTCAGGAGGCGTTTCGAATCTTGGAGCAAGACCCCGAGTTGAGCCAACCTGCGCACGCCACGCTGCGCGAAGCCGTCGACCGATTCCGCCACCGCTTCGCGCTCGCCAGCGTGAGCTGAGGGGCAGATACAACAGGATACAAGCGCGCCCTGTCGAAAAGTTTACTTCGTGCGTTGTGGCTGGCTGCTGGCGTGGGTATGCATGTGCCTTGCGTCGGGCGGCGCGCAGACGATTCTCAAGGCGTCGCCCCTGCTGGACGACGACGCGGCGACCTATCGCGCCGTGTTCAAGGTCGAACTCGAACGGCGCGGGAGCAATACGCACGGCACGCTCGTGCTGCACGACCCCGTGCGCGGCGCGCTCCGCTACTCGCTCGATTTAGCCGCGAACGCGCGCAAACAGCTCTATGTAAGCGTCTCACCGAGAGATCCCGACGCCTCGCGGCGATATAACAGAGCGCAGTTAGAGTGGCGCGGCGCGGACGGCGAACGCATCACAACGCCACTCGAGCCGCCTATCCGAACCCATCTTCCGATTGTCGTGGTGGGCGATATGATAGGTGGGCTGGAGTCGCTTAACGAGCGCAAGGCGACCTTCGCATCGGACATCGTGGCGTCGGGCGGTTTCGATGTTCCGCTCCGCGTCTATTATCGCCGTGCGGCGGCGTTGCCTGATGCTTGGCAGGCGTTGCTGGAATTGCCCGTCATCGTGTTGGTGGAGGGCGCGGAGACGCTGTCCGAGTCGCAGTGGCGTGCGCTGCGACGATGGCTGGCGGCGGGCGGCTCGCTGGTGGTCTCTGTGGGGTCTTTTGGCGCGACGCTCAAGGCGACGCCGCTTGCCCCACTCCTGCCCCCTATGCAGATTGCCGACCGCGCTGAGGGAGTCGCCGCGCTCTCCAGCGAAGCGTCAGGCTGGAAGGTTCTGATGACCGACGAGGCGCAGCGCCCCATCCTCTACCACAAGCGCGTCGGCTTAGGGCAACTCTACCTGTTTATGGGCAATCTGGAGCAACCGCGATGGCGCAACTGGTCGGAGCTGCCCGAAATCTTCGATAGGGTGATTCTGGGCAGTGCGGGGTTTCCCAGCGAGCGGCACATTAGACAGCTCAGCAGTATGATGAAGTGGTACACGCAGCAGACGCGCTACTGGGGAAACCAGTGGGGTGTATTGACGCTACCGCTCTACTTTGTGTGGGTGTGGAGTCTCACAGCGTTTCTGCGGAGTCGGCGCAGGTTGTCGAGCGTGTTCGCGCCGCTGACCGCTCTGGCGACAGTCGGCGCGGTTGCCGCGTTCGTGTTCGCGCCGCGCCCAAGCCGCGCGGAGCCAGTGTTGCAGGCGCAGACAGTGTTGAATGAGACGGGCGAGGCGATTGAGATAGACTATCTCTACACGACACTCAGCGCGGGCAGGCACACCCTCACGCTGGGCGCGGAGACCGAGACGCTGACGCTCGTCGCAAAACCCAACGCGGCGGTTCAGATGTACCTTTCGAACGAGACGCCGACGCTTCAGATACACTGTACGGCGCGCACCCACTTCGGCGTCTGCATGCTGCGCCCTGTCGCCGATGCGCCTGCCTTGCAAGCGCGCTGGCAAGGTAATCGCTTGCAGGTGCGCAATCTCAGCCGTCAACAACTCGTTGTGCAGGTATATTCAAGCGACGCCAACAGGAGGTCGTCTGCGGTCTTGTCGGAGCAGCGCGTGCTGAGCGCAGGCGCACAGATGGTTATCCCCATCAATCCTTCCCAACGGCAAGAAGGGGTTCGGATATGGGGAGTCTACGAGCGCACGGGCGCGCCTGCAGCGACGCTGAACGGCAAACCGATACAGGAGGTGAACACGCTATTCCTCTCCGTGCCCTGAGCGCGTGGTGGGAACGGTACTTCACAGACAACCCTGCGGTGTGGTTGCTGCGACGGGCGCTGGCTGTGGAGTGGCTGGTGGGTACTGACGCGCGAATGCAGGCGATTAATCGCCAGTGGCAGGCGGCAGTGCGCGCGGGCGACCACGAACGCGCCCGTCAACTATCGACCATACTCGCGCAACGCGCCAAGATTGCGCCCCTCAATCACCAATTTTGGCGCACGGGCGACCGCCGTCGGCTTATCTTCACCTATGGGCTGATGTTGGGACTCATCGGGTATTACACGCTCACAGGGGGCGGGCTAATCGCGATAATCTGGGGCAATCTGAGCCCGCTGTTGATTATTCTGGGGCTGGTGAACATCTTGCCCATCTTCTTTACCTCGTTGGTGAACCTGTTCACTCGCGAGCAGGCGCAAGGCACGACCGTCTTCCTGCGTCTAACGCGCCTGAGTGGGCAGGACTTGCTCTACGGCGCATACTCGACCTATGTGCTGAGCGGGATGTTGCGCATATACCTAATTTATATAACGCCTGCAGTGCTGTTGGCGGCGTTCGCGGGGTACGAATCGCTGTGGGCGGGATTATGGTTTGTGGGGCGGTATGGACTTTGCCTCGTCGCGTTTGGGTTGCTGTGGCAGGCGCTGTTAGCCTTGCTAACGCCTGTGCGCTCGACGCTTTTGACGCAAGTGATTGTTTATACATTCATCGTAGCGGCTGTACTCGCTGCCTTCATCCTGCCTCCGATGGCTGCCGATCGGTTGTTGCGAAGCGAGGCGTCCAAATGGTTTGCGACGCAGCCGATTTGGCTGTGGGTCATCGAGCCTTGGTTTTGGGCGACGACGCTTCTGCTGCCGATAGCGAGCTTGGCAGGGGTGAACATCGAGCATCCGCTGTGGAGCGTGCCGCAAGCGTTGTTGATTGCGGCGCTGGTGCGGATATTGACGCCGTGGGCGGCGCGCCGTCTACAGCGAGTGCTGAACGCCTCCGAGCCTGAAATCAAACCGCAGGAGGGCGCGTGGTGGTAATCTGGCAGAGCGCGGCGACAATCTTCTGGATGGAATATCGACGCTTTGTGCGCACGCGCCGATTCTGGGCGCTGACGCTGACAACGCTGCTGGTGGGAGTCTGTCTCAGCGCGTTGGCGACCCTAATGTCGGTCTACGCGCCCCAATCGCTCGACGCGCTGTTCGGATATCGGTACAGCAGTGTGTGGATGCTGGGGATTTGGGCGTGGCTGCCCACCATCGTTTCCGCGCCGCTCAGTGCGCGCTTGCTACGAGACATTTATAAAACGCGCCACCTGCCCGACCTGTACCTGACCGAGCTGCATCCACTGGGGATTGTGTTGGGGCGTATTGGGGCGATTGCCGTCCTCACGGGGCTGTCGCTCCTGCTGCTGACCCCCACTGCGCTCTGGATGTGTGTCATCGTCAGTTTACCGATTGGGCAGTGGTTTGCAGTGGCGTTCTTTGCGTGGGTCGCCTGGATGCTGAGCGCGGCGAGCGACTCGTATGCGCTGCGCGGGGCGACAACGCCTGATGAATCGCCGCTGCTGACGAAGACCACCTCGGTTGGCGTTCCGTTTCTATTCACTGTGCTGCCGACGATACTATTGCTTGCCGCTAACATTCTCGCTCTCTTGGGGATTGACGACGGACGGCTTCAGCTCCTGCCTTTTTGGGGGTTTGCGCCGCTTACCACGCCGTTCTTGCTGGACGGGTTGGCGCTCCGTGAGACGGGCGCGTGGGTATTTGTGCTGATGGTATTAGGCGGCGCGTTGGGGCTAACGCTTTGGCTTGCGACGGCGGCGGCGCAGTGGCGCGAATGGTGGTCGGCGCGCGCCTATCGCCTCATGCGCTGGGGCGGTACCGCGTTGTGGCTGACTCTGGTGGGCGTGCATACCGCCATGCTCGCGCAGGTGTTCGTCGATAGCCCTCGCGCGGCTGAGCGGCTTCTGCTCCTTGCTCTGTGTTTCACGACTTTGCTGAATGCGGGCGTATCCACTCTGGCGGGGTACTTCGGCTTGCCGCGCCGCGCCGACACGGTTCGGTGGCTGGTTCCGTACCCGTTCAGTGGGATACTCTGGCAGTGGGCGCTCCATTGGCTCGCCTCGATGGTGCTGTACCTTGCCATCGGCGTCGCTGCCAGCCAGTGGGTCGCCTTAGAGAAGTGGCTGCTATCGTCGCTTTATGTTTGGGTGGGCGGTGTGGTGTTGCCGCAGGCAATCTTCAGCCATATTTGGGCGTACTTGATGCGCGCGCCATTCCCAGCGCAGAGCGACTACTTTCATGATTACTACATCAACAACAGGCAAGCGCGCGCCTACTACGAGACGCGCTCCACACAAACATCTCAAGGGATAATCATACTGCTCTCAATCTTCGGGGGTCTCTTTCTAATGAGCCTCGTTGTGCAACTGTTGAATAGCGCGTTTATCCATTCGCGAGCGTTGAGCGCGCTGGGGGACGGACTGCTGAGTCTCCATCCGTGGTGGGGGCTTCGGCAAGAGTGGCTGGGTCTGGGCGGCGGCTGGCGCTACATGATTTACGCGCTGGGCTGGACTGTGCTGCTGGCGCTTTGGTGGGGGCGATTGGGGTGGCGGGTGGGCGAGGCGCACACGCGCCAGTTCATCGAGTGGCAACAACGCCGCGCCGCCGAAACTTC